>DATFMO010000341.1:0-5168 GCA_035266925.1 Sunxiuqinia sp.
AGAACTATTCCATCTATTTCAAGGACAACTTTTTGTTTTCCTATTTCGAATATGTGGGTTCTGATTTTGAAAGCGACATGGCCCAAATGGCTGCCGATCCCGAAACCCAGGGCTGGTGGGCCGTGGTGAAACCCTTGATGGAACGTCTGGAAACACGGGAACCCGGCGAGTTTTGGAGCGATATGGAGGAAATATTTCATCTCGACTAGCACGAGAAAATTCCAAATATCAAAAACCAAATTCCAAAATTGTTGACTAAGGATTATATATCAAACCAGAAATAAAATGAACAAATGAAATAACCCCTAAATCCCCTGAAGGGGACTTTTCTTCAACTTGCAAAATTTGAAGTTTGCGATGAATAGCCCCCTTCAGGGGGTTGGGGGTGACAAACAAACAATTAAAATTAGATACAACCTACTTAAAAACTGATCAAACTATGATTGCTAATCCGCTTTTAGGCACCGCATTTCACGCGATAGGTGGTGTTTCTGCCTCTTCATGTTATGTGCCTTTTCAAAAAGTACGAAAATGGTCGTGGGGAACCTTTTGGCTGGTGCAGGCGCTGTTCGCCTGGATTTTAATGCCGATCATTATTGGTGTGCTCACTGTCCCCGATTTTTTTACCATCCTGCGGGATGCTCCGCCGCATGCGTTCTGGATGGCCTTTTTGCTGGGCGCTGTTTATGGGTTTGGCAGCATGTCGTTTGGGGTGTCGATCCGCTACATCGGCTATTCGCTAACTTATACGTTGGCCATTGGCATTTCGGCCATTGTTGGAACCGTGATGCCCTTGATGATTTTTGGTGGCTTGATGACATATTTCACCAATCCCGGTGGCGGAATTGTTTTGGTCGGCATGATTATTTCAATGATTGGCGTTGCTGGCTGTGGCTGGGCTGGTTTCCGAAGAGAACGCGAAAATAATGTTGGGCGGACTGACTTGAAAAAGTCCGCGATGTTTATTGGATTGATTTTGACCATCATTGCCGGTGTGCTTTCCGGGGTTTTCAATATTTCGTTGGAATATGGGCAACCCATTGCAGATATGGCCGCTAAACATGGTGCCGGAAATTTCGAAGGAAATGCCAAACTCATCGTGTCCACAGCAGGTTGCTGGGTGGTTAACATGATTTGGTTTTTGGTGCTGGGAATCCGAAAAAGGACTTTGAAAGAATTTTCAACGAAAAAAAGTGGCATTAAAGGAAGCACAATCACGAAGAATCTATTGTGGTCCGCATTGGCCGGATCAATGTGGTTTTTGCAGTTCTTCTTTTATGGACTGGGACACGTCAATATGGGGAAATTTCAATTCGCCAGTTGGGTGCTTCACATGTCCATGTTGATTTTCTTTAGCTACATCATTGGAGTGATCATGAAAGAATGGAAGAGCGTTTCAAAACGAACTTACATTTTGCTAGTCCTCGCTTTGCTTGTTTTGGTTTCATCGTTCTGTATCATTGCCTATGGAAGTGTGGTTGGCGATGCAATGGCGTAAAAAGTTAACTTTGATACATTCGAAAAATCTGACTGTTTTTATCCTGAACCCTTAAAGGGAACAGCCAGATTTTTCTCCTGACACCCTTCAGGGGCGGGATAAATCAGGAGAAAAATCAAATGCCAATCTAGATCTGTCAATGGCGTAATTAATATTATTGTCTTTTGTTTCTATTTCCCCAAATAGTAAAAACAAACGAAAATAAATCGCAAAAAAACGAAAGTAATCTTGCGGCAATTCCTATTATTTTTTAATATATTGACACGCGTTTATAAATAAACTAACTTTTTTTAAAAATCCAGGATCATTTCTGATCCTTCTAACTAATTTGAATCAATTATGCAGACTAATCATCAGCCTGCTTCAGAAGGGGCTAATTCACAGTTTATTGAATGTCGTGATACGTTATACAAGTATGATCGGCAACCCGTGTTGGAAAAGAAACGACACGAAGCGAAGACGTTAACCAATAATCACAATCTTTACTAATCAATTTTTATATGAAAGAACAAAACAAGAATGGTTTGTCGGAAACTAAATCGGGCAATGATTCGAGCATCGATAAAATAACAAGAGAGCAGTGGAAGGCTTCAGCGTTGGCTGGAATGGCATCTTATCTTGACGCCGGATCCATCGTGGCATTAGGAGCCGGACTATCTCTGTTTCAATCTTATCTTCATTTAACGAATAATGCAGTAGGCTTACTCGCAGCGATTGGCCCAAATGCAATAGGATGTGCTGTGGGTGCTTTTATCGGAGGCCGACTTGGCGATAAGCTCGGTCGCAAACGTATTTATCAAATTGACCTGCTAGTGTACGCTTTCGGGATTCTTTTAATTGTTTTTACAATGAATCCCGTCATGTTGTTTCTAGGTACCTTTATTATTGGCGTGGCTGTTGGGGCTGATGTACCCACATCACTTTCCTATGTTGGTGAAGCTGCTCCCGATAAGGCAAGAGGAAAGTTGTTGGGTCTTACTCAGGTTGCCTGGGGATTTGGGCCTGTGGTTGTGCTCTGGATGGCTATGTTCCTTGCCGATCTTGGAGTTCTGGGAATTCGTCTGGTATTCCTTCATCTTTTTGTGGTAGCAATAATTACCTGGTATTTACGTCGAAGCCTGGTCGAATCATCCCGCTGGAAAGTGGCGGCAAAAGCAACTAAAGTTAAATTGAAGACGCTGTTTTCAGGATCAAACTTAAACGGTTTGGCCTATACGGTTATTATTTATCTTTTTTGGAATTTAGCTGCTGGTACGGCCGGGATTTTTAATCCTTATATCATAAAGACAATTGGGGCAAGCAGCCAGGCGATGAGTGTTGGTTTGTCTAGTGCGGGATTTCTAATTTTTATTCTGGTTACGCTAATTGTTTTTATGCCCCACTCTGATCGGAGTTTTAAAACGCGTAAGACCATTTGGGCCGTTGGTGCCATCATGCAGATTGTTGCCTACGGTATGCTGCTTTTCCTGCCGTTTACCATACCAGTTATTATTGCCAATATCCTGATGTTTTCTTCCGGTGCGGCTTTGGCAGGCGAAGCATTTTATAAAGTATTTAGTCAGGAAATTTTTCCAACGATTTTCCGGGGAACGGCCCAGGGTTTGACCTTTGGGGTTAGCCGGACATTACTGGGGGTCTGGAGTTTCTTCGTTCCTGCATTGGCAAGTGTGGGCATCGTTCCGGTAGCAGCTTTACTAACGTTTTTTCTCGTCATAAGTGGTGCTGTTGGTTTCTTTTTCATGCCTGATACTTCCGGTAAATCGCTGGAACAGATTGCACAGGAACGGGCTTAATTGTTTTAGCTTGATGTTTATTCAGAAAAACGGAAAGTAATTTAAAAATTATATGAGTACCCGCAAGCATGCCTAAAAGCAAAATGAAATATTGAAAATCAATTCGTTTGCCCCGGCCCTGAAGGGAGCGAGTTGATTTTCCCTGCTCCCTAAGGGGTGGGGCAAACAGGGAGAATCCCAGTCTGACGCCCGGCAGGAATTTGCGAACTAGGTAAAAATGTGAATAACCATAAAAATTAAAAGGAATAAGATTTGAAAGTCATAAATCCAAGAACCGAATATAAAACAAACCCACTTGGCGTTGGAACGAAAAAGCCACGCCTGAGTTGGGAAATTCAGAGTGAAGAACGAGTTACGGTACAAACTGCCTATCGGGTGAGATGTGCTGAAACAATTGACGGTTTAGCCGATGAAAAGAACCTGCTTTGGGATTCGTCAAAAGTGGAGTCGGATCAGTCAATTCAGATGGAATATCAAGGAAAAGAATTGCAATCGGGACAGCGAGTTTATTGGCAAGTTAAAGTTTGGACCAACAATGGAGATTTGAACTGGAGTGAGCCTACCTTTTGGGAAATGGGCTTGCTGAACCAGTCGGATTGGAAAGCCAATTGGATTGAGCCGGGCATTGTCGAAGATGTCACCCAATCGAAACCTTCGCCTTATTTTCGAAAGGAATTCAAACTAAAAGGCCAACTCAAAAAGGCAACGGCATACGTTACTTGTCACGGACTTTATGAACTTTCCATCAACGGCAAGAAAGTCAGCGAGGATTTATTTTCGCCGGGCTGGACAAGCTACGAAGAGCGACTTCAGTACCAGGTTTATGATCTGACCAGTCAAGTTCAGAGTGGTGATAATACCATCGGCGTTGTTTTGGGCGATGGCTGGTATCGTGGATTCCTGGTTTGGCTGGGCAATAAAAACACGTATGGCGATAAGCTGGCGTTGTTGTTTCAGTTGAAGCTGGAATATGCTGATGGTTCAGAAGAGCTGGTCACTAGCGGAAAAGATTGGAAAGCAGTCACTGGCCCTATTCTAAAATCCGATATTTACAATGGTGAAACCTACGATGCCCGCTTGGAAAAGGAAGGCTGGAATAAAGCTGGTTTTGACACTTCAGATTGGAATACAGTCATCAAAAAAAATTACGGTTTTGACAATCTCGTTCCGTCCGATGGCGTGCCTGTGCGAATCACAGAAACGATCAGACCGATTGAAAAATTTATAACTCCGAAAGGTGAACTGGTCTTCGATTTGGGACAAAATATGGTTGGCTGGGTTCGCTTTCGTTTGAAAGGGAATGCCGGTGACAAAATCACGCTGCATCATGCTGAGGTACTTGATCAGGAAGGTAATTTTTACATCGACAACCTTCGTCAAGCCAAAGCTGAAGATACTTATATCTTTAAAGGTGAAGGTGTTGAGGAATTTGAACCACATTTTACCTTCCATGGATTTCGCTACATTCGGGTGAGCGATTATCCCGGTGAAATAACATTGAATGATATTGAAGGTCGTGTGATTCATTCGGATATGGCAAAATCGGGTGGTTTTGAATGCTCGGATCCGTTGATCAATCGCCTGCAAAAAAATATTGATTGGGGACTGCGTGGCAACTTTTTGGATGTTCCCACTGACTGTCCGCAGCGTGATGAACGTTTGGGCTGGACAGGCGACGCGCAGGTTTTTGCACCAACAGCTTGTTTCAACAGGGATGCCGCCAGCTTTTACACCAAATGGATGAAGGATTTTCCTGTTGACCAAAAGGCTGATGGAAGCGTCCCGTGGGTGGTGCCAAATGTTATTGAAAATGGAGCCGGCACAGGCTGGTCGGATGGTTTCGGTGCAACCGGTTGGGCCGATGCTGCAGTGGTCAT
>DATFMO010000342.1:0-2555 GCA_035266925.1 Sunxiuqinia sp.
CTACGATCATTCCATAAACGGTTCGTACAATGACTCCTTTTATGGATTTAAAGTTGGTCTAAAATATTATATGAAATAACACAGAATTTACGATTATGAAAAAGTCGAATATTATATACTTGCTAATCATTCTACTTGCATTTTCAGCATGCGAAAAAACAAAGGTCGACATTAAACGATATGGGAGTTTAACAGGGGTAGTTGTCGACGGAGAAACCTATGAACCAATTGAAGGAGTACTTGTTTCCACCAATCCCGCAAGTTCATCTGTAATTTCGTCCAACACCGGAGAATTCTCATTCAACAAAATACTAACAGGAGAAGTCACGGTAACCGCTAAAAAGAAAAACTATCTGAGTAACAATATCATTGTTTCCGTATACGAAAATGAAAAAACACAAATGAATGTTGTTCTGACAAAAGATGACAAGAATTATGGCTCGGTTACTATCTATGATCCTGTTCCTGGAAATGGTGCTGTAGACCAACTCAGCTCGTTTATGATGCAATGGAATGTTGATCAAACGAGGCCGGATATTGAGCTAAAATACGATGTTTATCTGTTTGAATCTAATTCAACAACACAAACTGTAATTGGTGAAAGCTTGTTAGGTAAAGAAGCCGTTGTAGACGGCCTTAAAGACAATACCACCTATTACTGGTATGTTGTTGCAAAATACGATGGGAACATTGTATCAAACGGCCCAACCTGGAGCTTTAAAACGGGAAATAATTCAACGAACTAGTATATTTCTTTAAATATCCACCCCTTTACTATGAACGCCAGACTTTTTGTCTGGCGTTCATTAATGTAATAAAACTCTTCATTTCTTCGGAATATTCTTCAGGGTCTCCAGCAAAAAATCCCAGAATTTTTGAACCGTTGCGATGTTTACCTTTTCATCGGGGGAATGCGGGAAACGAATCGTTGGACCGAATGAAATCATATCCCAGTTGGGGTAAATTCCGCCTAAAATACCGCATTCCAGACCGGCATGAATCGCACGAATTTCTGGAACTTTGCCAAATTTGTCCTCATACAGTTTCTGCATGGTTTTCAGAATTGGTGATTTCATATTGGGTTGCCATCCCGGATAGGCTCCTGAAAAACCAACTTTTGCGCCAGCCAGGCTAAAAACAGCAGCCAATCGTTTGCCCAAATCGGTTTTGGCCGAGTCAACCGAACTACGCATCAGGCAAGCAATGTCAATGGTTTTACCAACCGGATCCAATTTAACGCTCGCCAAATTCGACGATGTCTCAACTAGCCCAGGCATGCTATCACTCATCCTGATCACACCATTGGGACTGCCAATGATACTTTTAGTCAGATTAACCTGCGTTTTTTCATCGATCACTTCTGTGGGCAATCCAGTTTTTATCATCTCGAGTTTCATCCCCGGTTCCGTTTCTGCCAATTCCGTTCGAATCACCTGAAATTCTGTATCAACTAATTTTTTTAATTGATCTACTTGACTGGCAACAACAGTGATCACCCCAAAAGCTTCGCGAGGAATTGCATTGCGCAAGTTACCGCCGTCAATAGCGGCCAAACGAGCTTTCGTTTTGAAATGAGCTTCGTTCAACAAACGAAAGAACACCTTATTGGCATTGCCACGTTGCAAGATGATGTCCATCCCTGAATGGCCTCCTTTTAAACCCGTAACATTCATTTTGAAGGCCACATGATTCTTAGGCACATCTTCTTCTTGATAAGTAAAACGCACATTCGTGTCCTCGCCACCAGCACATCCCACATACAATTCACCTTCATCTTCCGAATCCATATTCAGCATGATTTCCCCACTCAAAATCTCAGTTTTCAGCCCTTCGGCACCGTCCATGCCTGTTTCTTCGGTAGCTGTAAACAGTGCTTCAATAGGGCCATGCACAAGGTCATTTGAGGACAAAACGGCCATGGCCGCAGAAGCGCCAATTCCGTTGTCAGCCCCAAGTGTTGTGCCATTAGCCGTCACCCAATCGCCATCCACATAAGCTTCAATCGGGTCTTTCGTAAAATCATGAACCTTATCACTGTTTTTTTGAGGAACCATATCCAAATGACTCTGCAGAATGACTCCTTTTCGGTCTTCCATTCCCGGAGTGGCAGGTTTTCGAATGATTATATTTCCGGCATCATCCTTGATCGTTTCCAAGCCAAGGTTTTTACCAAAATTATAGATGAAATCCTGGATTTGCTCTTCGTGGTTCGATGGTCGTGGAATTTGAGTTAGATTGTAGAAATGGCCCCAAAGTACTTGTGGTGCCAGTTTTGAAATTTCGTTACTCATTACGTTGTATTTTATTTTTTAATCATCTGAAAAAGGATTCAATAAATGTACAATTTAAAGTACAAACTTGTTTTTGAGATATGTCAATTAGGAAGAAGAAATAAAATACCAAAGGTTGACGCGAACTCCGATTCGCGTCAACACACAACATCTAAAAACAGCGTTGTACAACAACTTCTGAAAACAAGTCTCAATTTGCCACGTTGAAAAAAACGGTGATATGGAAATCGCCGCACCCGAAGCTCTGCAGATTTATTCAGTTTA
>DATFMO010000343.1:0-2526 GCA_035266925.1 Sunxiuqinia sp.
AAGCTTGTCGAAGCTGGCAGCCAAAGGCAATTTGGGGATCGGAACGTTCAATGCGTTGGATGGGGAAATGATTCTGGATGATGGAGTCGTTTACCAGGTTAAACCCGATGGAAAGGTTTATCAACCATCCGGGGAGACGAAAACCCCTTTTGCAGAGGTCGTTAGGTTTGAACCGGAGGATTCAATTCAGGTTCATGATTTGGATTTTCCACGATTGAAACATTTGGTTGACAGTTTGATGGGCAGTCCGAATTATTTTTACGCCATTCGGTTGGACGGACAATTTGATTCAGTGCACACCAGGAGTGTTCCAGCCCAACAAAGACCGTATAAAAAGTTGGTTGAAGTATCCAAAGAACAGGCCGAGTTTAATCTTCAGAAAACCAATGGGGACTTGATCGGTTTTTATTGTCCGGCGTTTACAAAAGGGATCAATGTTCCGGGGTATCACGTCCATTTTTTGTCGAATGACAAGAGTGCTGGTGGCCACGTTTTGGGATTTCAATTGAAATCAGGAATGTTGAAATTGGATCGGATCACGAAGTTTGAAATGCTACTCCCGGAATCGGACGGTTTTCAAAAAGGTGAGTTTAAAACCGATCGTTCAAAAGAGTTAGAAAAAGTTGAAGGATAACAAGATAGAATCGTTATTATGAAGTATATAATTGTTTTAGGGGACGGAATGGCTGATGAGCCATTGGAGAATTATGGAGGAAAAACACCGTTACAAATGGCGGAAACCCCTGAAATTGATCGTTTGGCAAAGTTGGGGCGATGCGGTCAACTGGCGACTGTGCCAGAAAATATGCATCCCGGAAGTGAAATTGCCAACATGGCGGTATTGGGTTATGATGTGCCAAAAGTGTTTGAAGGGCGCGGAACGCTGGAAGCTGCCAGCATGGGCGTGAAACTGGAAGAGGGTGATTTGGCCCTGCGTTGCAATCTGATTTGCGTCAATGGCGAAAACATCAAAAATCACTCTGCCGGACATATTTCCAATGAAGAATCGCATGAGTTAATTGATTTTCTGAATGAAAAGCTGGGGTCGGATACCATTCAATTTCATAAAGGTGTTTCTTATCGCCATTTGTTGGTTATCAAAGGTGGAAAGAAACAGATGGTTTGCACGCCTCCACATGATAAGCCAGGCCTGCCTTATAAAGACTATTTGGTGAAAGCCAAAGAAGCTGAAGCACAGGAAACGGCTGATTTGCTGAATGATTTGATCATCAAATCGATGGAAATTCTACCGGAACATCCGGTCAATCAAAAACGGAAGGAAGCCGGGAAAGACGTGGCAAATAGTATTTGGCCGTGGTCACCGGGCTACAAACCGCAAATGCCAACTTTGAAGGAGATGTTTGGCATTGAAAAATCAGCCGTGATCTCTGCTGTTGACTTGATTCAGGGAATTGGCGTTTATGCAGGCATGGATGTAATCAAGGTAGAAGGTGCTACCGGCTTGTTCGACACCAACTACGAAGGAAAAGCTGAAGCAACCATCAACGCGTTGAAAGACCATGACTTGATTTACTTGCACATTGAAGCGAGTGATGAGGCAGGCCATGAAGGCGACGTAGAGTTGAAGACAAAAACCATTGAGTACCTGGATCGCCGCGTGGTGAAATACCTCGTCGAGGAAACAGCTAAAATGGATGAACCAGTTGCTATTGCCGTATTGCCTGATCATCCAACACCTTGTGCAACGACAGTTCATACCAAAGATCCGGTTCCATTCATCATTTACAAACCGGGTGAAGAAGGTGACAGCGTTGAAGCTTACGATGAATTCACTGTGCAAAAAGGAAGCTACGGTTTAATACATGGCGCTGAATTTATAAAAGCATTGATAGATAAAAAATAAAAAACGTTTCCATAGTCATCGGGTGACTTCAAGTCACCCGATGACTGGATACAAATAACTCGAAACCCGCAACTCACAACTCGAAAATGAAATATTACAGTACCAATAAATCAATTCCGGCGGTGTCGCTAAAAGTAGCGGTGACAAAGGGACTAGCTGATGATAAAGGCTTGTTTATGCCGGAGCGAATTGAAAAATTACCCCCCTCATTTTATGAAGATATTCACCAACTGTCGTTTCAAGAGATTTCGTTTGAAGTTGCTAAAAAGTTTTTTGGGGAAGATGTTCCTGAAGAAGACCTGAGAAAGATTGTTTACGATACGCTAAGCTTTGATTGCCCGGTGGTTCATGTCAACGACAATATCTATTCATTGGAGCTTTTTCATGGGCCAACATTAGCATTTAAAGATGTTGGCGGGCGTTTCATGGCTCGTTTGCTGGCTTATTTTCTAAAAGGAAACAAAGAGCAGGTGAACGTGTTGGTAGCCACATCGGGTGATACCGGGAGTGCGGTTGCCAATGGCTTTTTGGGTGTGTCGGGTATTCATGTATATGTATTGTATCCCAAAGGCCTGGTCAGTGAAATTCAAGAAAAGCAATTCACTACGCTTGGACAAAATATCACAGCAATTGAGATTGACGGAACATTTGACGATTGTCAA
>DATFMO010000344.1:0-2727 GCA_035266925.1 Sunxiuqinia sp.
CCATTATGCCATTTATATGGCTCATTTGGAGCACAAGTCAAAAATACCCGGAAGTGACGAATTTTTTGAACCTTGGTTGGAAGCCTGGTACAAAATCGTCTACGACACCTTTATGGACAGCTATTTGAGAACTGCCGCAGGTGCCTCATTTATTCCGCAAGAAGAGGCTCAGGTCAATAATTTACTTTCAGTATATACGATTGAAAAAGCTATTTATGAGGCTGATTATGAATTTAATAATCGCCCCGACTGGCTACACATCCCACTAAACGGACTGAAAAAAATTCTGAATGACCTGGTAGAACAAGAGCAACAAGTATCGTGAATTTGAATATCGATTGAATTTAAAACGTTGAACAATGAAGGTAAAAGATAAGCAACCAACAAATAGGAAACAGGTAAAAAATAAAGAACCTGTAACAAAACCGGCGAAAAAGCAAATGAAGGCTAAAGGAGCGTCGCAAGCAAAACCAAAGGGCGTTTGGCAAATCCCCGATTTCATTACCGAATATGATATTTACCTCTTTCGCGAAGGAAAGCATTTCTCGCTTTATGAGAAATTGGGTGCACATGTGATTGATCACAACGGAACACGAGGAACATTTTTCGCTGTTTGGGCGCCGAATGCCAAATCGGTTTCGGTGATTGGAAACTTCAATGGTTGGTTGAAAGATGCCAATCATTTGCTTCGCCGTGACGACGAATCCGGCATTTGGGAAGGCTTTATTCCAGGGATCGAAAAGGGAGAGGCTTATAAATATTTTATCAAGTCACAGTACGATGATTACACCGTTGAAAAGGCTGATCCGGTTGCTTTTTATAGCGAACAGCCCCCCAAGACAGCTTCTGTGGTGTGGAAATATGACTACAAGTGGAAAGATTCGAAATGGATGAAAAGCCGAAAGAAACACAATTCGCTGAATAGTCCTTTTTCGGTTTACGAGGTTCATTTGGAATCCTGGCGACGAAAGACGGAGGAATATTTAAGGCCATTGAATTATGCTGAGCTGGCAGAACAATTAGCCAAATATGTAAATGAAATGGGGTACACTCATGTTGAGCTGATGCCCATTACGGAATACCCGTTTTCGGGTTCGTGGGGTTACCAGGTGACCGGTTTTTTTGGCCCAACCAGCCGCTTTGGAAACCCGGATGAGTTCATGTATTTTATTGATTATTTGCACCAAAACGGTATTGGCGTGATCATGGACTGGGTACCGTCACATTTCCCGGGCGACCAGCATGGTCTGCATTTTTTTGATGGTACCTATTTGTATGAGCACCAAGATCCGCGAAAAGGCTATCACCCCGACTGGAGCAGCTACATTTTTAACTACGGACGCAATGAAATCCGCAATTTTCTGATCAGCAGTGCACATAGTTGGATGGAACACTTTCATATTGATGGCCTTCGGGTAGATGCAGTTGCCTCCATGCTTTACCTGGATTACTCGAGGAAAGAAGGCGAGTGGATCCCCAACGAACACGGCGGCCGGGAAAACCTGGATGCCATTCATTTTTTGCGTGACTTTAATGAATCGATTTACACCAAATTTCCTGATGTGCAGACCATTGCCGAAGAATCCACGGCCTGGCCGATGGTAACCAGCCCGGTTTACACAGGTGGTTTGGGATTTGGCATGAAGTGGAATATGGGATGGATGCACGATACATTGGGCTATTTCGCTCTTGAACCGATTCACCGTAAATATCATCACAACCAGATGACGTTCAGTATCATGTATGCATTTAACGAAAACTTTATGCTTTCGCTGTCACATGATGAAGTGGTGCATGGTAAGGGGAGCCTGATTGACAAAATGCCTGGTGATGATTGGCAACGTTTTGCCAACCTGCGAACCTTGTTCGGCTACATGTTTGGGCATCCCGGTAAAAAGCTGCATTTCATGGGTATGGAATTTGGACAGTGGCGCGAATGGAACTACGAAAGCAGTCTTGATTGGCACTTGTTCGATCACGAAAACCACAAGCAACTACAGTTCTTCATGAAAGATTTGAATAGCGTTTACCGACGCTATCCTGCGCTGCATGACAATGATTTTTCGGGAGAAGGATTTCGATGGTTGGACGCCAATGATTCAGAGAATTCAATCCTCAGCTTTATGCGTTTTGATCAAAAAAAGGAACAGCCCGTTATCATCATCATGAATTGTACTCCTGTACCTCGTCAAAATTATCGGGTTGGCGTGCCCGATGATACTCGGTGGGTTGAAATATTAAACAGCGACGCGCCTCAATACGGAGGAAGTGGAATGGGCAACTTCGGAGGTGTTGAAGCCAATCCTGTACCATATCATCAGGAAGACCAATCTATAAATGTGGTGCTACCACCCTTGGGAATTTTGATGTTGACCAAAGAATAAAAGTGAACTTAAAATGGGAACTAATAATCCTGTATCAACATATCGTTTGCAGTTCAACGGGGAATTTACCCTGAAAGATGCAGAAAAGATTTTGCCATACCTTCACCGGTTAGGGGTGAAAACGATTTACGCGTCTCCCATTTTTCAAGCTGTACATGGTAGTTCGCACGGATACGATGTAACTAATCCGATCAAGCTGAATCCAGAAATAGGAACGGAAGCAGGATTAACCAACATTATCGAAAAAGTGCATTCGTTTGGTATGGGTTGGCTGCAGGATATTGTTCCTAACCACGAAGCTTTTTCGGTTGAAAACCCCTGGATTTATGACGTGTTGGAAAAA
>DATFMO010000345.1:0-7893 GCA_035266925.1 Sunxiuqinia sp.
AAGGAGAACGTTGAAAAGATGATCCGTACAGTCTTTTCGTTGAATACCCCATTTGAACTTTTAATTATTGAAGATGGCTCACCGGATGGCACGGCTGATATCGTTAAAAAGTTACAGGCTGAATTTCCGGATACCCTACACATGATTGAACGCCAGGGAAAGCTGGGACTGGGAACTGCTTATTTAACAGGTTTTAAATGGGCTTTGGAGCGCGACTACGGGTATATTTTCGAGATGGACTGTGATTTTTCACACCCGCCAAATTCGCTGGAAGACCTCTACAAAGCCTGTTCGCAGGAAGGAGGCGATCTTGCCATTGGCTCACGTTACATCAAAGGCATCAATGTCATCAACTGGCCATTGGGACGCGTATTGATGTCCTATTTTGCATCGGTTTATGTTCGAACAGTCACTGGCATGAAAGTGATGGACACCACAGCCGGCTTTAAATGCTACACCAGAAAAGTGCTGGAAACGATCGATCTGGATGACATCCGTTTGAAAGGATATGGATTCCAGATTGAGATGAAATTTACAGCATGGAAACACGGATTCAAGCTAGTTGAAGTCCCTATTATTTTCACAGAACGGCAGGAAGGATCTTCAAAAATGAGTGGTGGAATTTTCAACGAAGCACTATGGGGAATTCTGAAAATGAAAATCCGTAGTTGGTTGAAAAAGTACCCACAATACCAAGCTTAGTTTATAGAAGTGTGATGAACAATTCAGAACAAAAATAGCTTATTATAAAAGTTTCAAGGCTACAGAAATGTAGCCTTTTTATTTTTAGTTTCGTAACTTAAAGTGCTTAAAGAACTGCAGACATGAAAACGATCATCCACAACGCGACCATCATCAACGAAGGCATTCAATTTACAGGAAGTGTACTAATCGAAGGGGAATTGATTAAAAGAATTTATAAAGAAGAAGCTGTCCCCCAGGCAATTTTGGACGAATGCACGGTAGTTGACGGAACCGGTAAATTGTTGATTCCGGGAGCCATTGATGATCAGGTCCATTTTCGGGAACCAGGCTTGACGCACAAAGGGGAAATTGCCACTGAATCAGTGGCGGCATTGGCTGGCGGCGTCACATCGTACATGGAAATGCCCAACACCATTCCACAGGCGGTAACCCAAGCTGAACTGGCAAAAAAATATGCGCGGGCTGCCGAGGTTTCCGCCGTGAATTATTCCTTCTTTATGGGCGCCACAAACGACAATATGAAGGAAGTGTTGGCTACTGACCCCACACAGGTCTGTGGAGTCAAAGTTTTCATGGGTTCATCAACAGGAAATATGTTGGTGGACAACGAAAAAGCGTTGGCCGAAATTTTCAAAAACGCACCAACCCTGGTTGCAACCCATTGTGAAGATGAAGGAATCATTCGTAAAAACATGGAAATCTATCGTCAGAAATATGGTGAGATCGTTCCAATTTCGCGCCACCCAAAAATTCGGAGTGCCGAAGCGTGCTACAAATCTTCCTCAAAAGCGGTTGAACTAGCGAGTAAGCTGGGGACCCGGCTGCACGTTTTGCACTTATCAACAGCCAAGGAAATGGAGCTTTTCAATCCCGGCCCGGTTAAAGACAAAAAAATAACCGCTGAAGCCTGCATCCATCACTTATGGTTCGAAGAAAAAGACTACATCGACTATGGCACACGCATCAAGTGGAACCCAGCTGTAAAAACGGCAGAAGATCGTACTGCCATTTGGGAAGCCTTGCTGGCCGATAAAATTGACGTGATCGCCACTGACCACGCTCCACACACACTCGATGAAAAATCGCACTCCTATTTTAAAGCGCCATCAGGTGGTCCGCTTGTCCAGCATTCCGTAACGGCCATGTTCGAATTTGTTAAACAAGGAAAAATCACGGCTGAAAAAGTGGTCGAGAAAATGGCCCATGCACCAGCCGATTTATTCCGGATCGATCGTCGTGGGTATATTCGCGAAGGCTATTATGCCGATCTGGTTTTAATCAACCCGGATAAAAAATGGACCGTTTGCCCGGAAAATATTTTCTACAAATGTGGTTGGTCACCATTTGAGGGCACCGAATTCAGTCACCAGGTTTCCAAGACATTCGTCAATGGCGAACTGGCTTACGACCGAGGATCTGTCAAAAAAGGATTCGTTGGAAAACGGTTGGCGTTTAATGTGTAATTTAGTCAAGATAAGTCGTTTTTAAATTTTTATGATAGATAGCACCAAGAATAAAACATTCACCAGCACATTACCCGACGAACTTTTTTCCCGTTTGAATGAAGTTGCCGGCAAATTGGCATTGCCCAAAAATAAAATCATCGAAAAGGCGTTGCAACTCTATCTGGATCAGCTTGACCGGAAAGAATACGAAAAATCATACAAAAATGCCAGTGAAGACACGAACATCATATACGTTGTTGAAGAAGGCATGGAAGATTACCTGAGACAACTGGAATCATGAAACAATGTGAAATTTGGTATGCAGATCTCAACCCTACGCGAGGTAGCGAACAACAAGGGTTTCGGCCTGTCGTTATTATCAGTGGAAATTTACTCAACCAATACCTTCCAATTGTTATTACCTGCCCGTTAACCACAAAAATAAAAACGTATAAAGGGAAACTTGGTATTGGACCCAAACGAACAAAACGGGCTAAAACAAAAATCGGAAATTATGACCTTTCACATTCGTTCTATCTCAAAGGAACGTTTGGTAAAAAAGATCGGAAGCATCACAACTGAACAACTAAAAACGACCAAGCAAGGGTTAGATGACATTCTGAGATACTGACGAATTCTCCACATCAATGCACAAATACCTGGATAACACCCCTCTAAACTAACAATCATCCCTTCCTTTGTTAAGTTTTGGTTAATGCAATTCAATTAAGATGCAAATATCTTTTATTTTACGACCGATCGGTCTATTTTTGTATCATCATGAACAAAGCAGAACGTACACGGCAATTTATCATTGAGACGGCGGCCCCCATCATCAACCGAAAAGGGATGGCCGGCACTTCACTCAGTGATATCATGGCAGCAACCAAGCTAGCCAAAGGTTGTCTGTACGGACATTTTGAAAACAAGGATGAAATTTGTCTGGAAGCTTTTAACTATTTGGCCAAGAAATATGCCACCGAAAGAGATGTTGTTTTGAGCAATTATTCCAGCGCCAAAGCCAAGCTTTTTGCCTACCTGAAATATTTCGAAGAAGGACAATTCAGAGATGAGCATGGTGGTTGTCCGGTCATGAATTTTGGAGCCGAATCGGATGATACAAATCCAGTCATTAAAGAACGGGTGAAACAAGCGATTGAAGTATCGCAGGAAAAATGGAAGAATATTATCCAAACCGGCATCAATGATGGTGAATTTCGATCAGACATCAATGCTGAAACATTGGCGCTGAAATTTTATGCCATGCTGGAGGGAGCTGTTCTCATCAGTCGGATTGAAAGCAGCGGAGAACAGATGAGAATGATTACGCAATTAATCAAGGACGAAATAAATTCGTTTAGTCGATAAAAAATTTTAAACAGGAATAGACCGATCGGTCTCATGTAAAAACAATTAAACAATGGAAAACAAACTATTAACACCGCTACAACTCGGAGATTACAGCCTGAAAAACCGGATTATCATGGCACCTCTAACCCGTAATCGTGCTAACGCCGATTTAGTCCCCACTGACTTAAACGTAGAATACTATCGTCAACGATCGTCAGCTGGCTTGATCATCAGCGAGGCCACCCAAATATCAAGACAAGGCCAGGGCTACCCACTGACTCCTGGGATTTATTCTGAAGAACAAATCGCCGGATGGCAAAAAGTGACCCAGGCTGTCCATGCTGAAGGAGGTCGCATTTTTGCTCAGATTTGGCATGTTGGCCGCGTGTCACATTCATCGTTACACCCGAAAGAAGGACTACCGGTAGCACCATCGGCCATCGCTGCCGAAGGAAATACGATGACTGCCAATTGGCAACAGGTTCCGTTTGAAACGCCACGTGCCCTCAAAGTTGAAGACATCAAGGCCACCGTTCAGGACTATCGTCAAGCGGCTATCAATGCAAAAAAAGCAGGCTTTGATGGTGTCGAACTTCACTCAGCAAACGGGTATCTTCTTCATGAATTTTTACACGAAACCAGTAATCAACGCACGGATGAATACAATGGTACTATAGCAAACAAAGCACGCATCGTTCTTGAAGTGATTGATCAACTTGTTGATGTTTTGGGAGCAGGTAAAGTTGGGATTCGTTTGTCACCATTTGCATTCCCTTATGGCATTTATGATCCAAAATCGTTTGAAGTTTACAAATACCTGATCAAGAAATTAGATGCTTACAAATTGGCCTATCTCCACTTGGTGCGGGTTCGCCGCGAAGAACATGACGACCAACAACTACTGGACAAAGAAAAGGAATTGTGGGATAATTATTCGGGGACGATTATTGCCGCTGATGGCTTCAACCCAAAAATTGCCCAGGAATATGTCGAGAAAGATTGGGCTGATGCAGTTGCTTTTGGCCGCTATTTCATTGCTAACCCAGATCTTCCCAAACGAATTGAGATTGGAGCAAATTTAAATCCATACGATCGGACTACATTTTATGGCGGAGCAGAAAAAGGTTACACGGATTACCCATTTCTACAAGAAGAAAAAGCATAACTTGAAATAGAACTGGAAACAAACAATGCAGAGGTTGTCCTTCATCGGGCAACCTCTTTTACTTTTGAAAACATGCATCTGTCATTGTCTGTTACAATAGAAAGTTGTTACTTCGACTGACTCACCAAACTAAATTCTTCATCAAAAAACCTTGTAATTTATTTGCACCATTGCATACCCATAATCGAGAAAATTATTACAACTGAAAAATACTTTACACATGAAGAATCTTATTTATCTCTTTTTAATGTTCTTTCTATTTGCTGCGGAAAGTACAACTGCGCAAAAAAAAGCGTTCACCATTGCCGCTTTGTACAAAGTCAACTATCCGGGCAATCCAACCGTTTCACCCGATGGGAATAAAGTGGCTTTCACGGTTACTCATTACGATTTGCCAAATGGAAAATCGATGACCGACATTTACTTGATGGATACTGATGGAAAAAATCAACAACAAATTACCCACAACGACAAAAGTAATACCAGTCCCATGTGGACCAGCGACAGCCAAAGTTTGTATTATGTGTCCACAGCAAGTGGCTCATCACAAATTTACCACTACACGTTGGACTCCAAACAGAGTGAACAGGTTACCGATTTCAGCATGGGCGTGTCTGCTCCAATCCTTTCACCCAATAACAAGCTGATTGCGTTTGCCTCAAAAGTCTACCCGGAATGCGGAGCTGACAGTCACTGCAATGCTAACACAGATTCATTGGCAAAAAATGGTCCCGTTCAAGCCTACCTTGCTGATCACTTGTTTTTTCGCCACTGGACTGAATATGCTGCCGGCAAACGTTCGCACATCTTGGTTTTCAACCTCGAAACAAAAACATACACCGATGTGACTCCTGGCGACTACGTTTCGCCAACATTCATGTTGGGAGGTGGCATTGGCTATAATTTTTCACCCGACAGCAAAGAACTTTGCTATGTCTCCAAACACGGGGAACATCCCGAAGCATCGACCAATGCAGACCTTTTTGTGGTACCAGTGACCAGCGGCAAGGCAACCAACATCACCAGTGCCAACAAAGCATGGGACGGTTGGCCCATTTATTCGCCGGATGGGAAGTACATAGCCTATCGTACACAGAAAATACCGGGCTATGAGTCCGATCTTTTTCAATTGGCACTTTACAACCGTGAAACGGGCAAGTCGCAAATCATCTCGGGAGACTTCAACAACTGGATCGACGATTTCAGATGGAATGCCGATTCGAAATCCATCGTGTTTAAAGCAGAAGGCCCAGGAAACTTACCCGTCTACACGCTTGATATCAAGTCACAAAAGATCGAACCATTGCTAACCGGGAAATCCATTTTCAGCTTTGACCTTGATGCAAAAGGTAATCTTTATTATTCGGCCAACTCAACCGATAAACCATCGGAACTTTATAAGCTGGAAGCGAAAAAAAAGGAATCAGTTCAGTTAACTGCCTTCAACAAAGAACTGGAGGAAACAGTGGATATTCGTCCTTCAGATACCATGTGGGTGGCAGGTGCAGATAACCACCCCTTGGAAGTTTTTATAGTGAAACCACACAACTTCGATCCATCTAAAAAATACCCCTTGATTTTGAATGTACACGGAGGCCCGCAAGGTCAATGGATGAATTCGTTTCGTGGTGACTGGCAGGTTTACCCGGGAGCCGGCTATGTGGTGGCCTATCCAAATCCGCACGGATCAACCGGTTATGGACAAGAATACACTCGTGAGATTTCAGGCGACTGGGGTGGCAAACCGTTTACAGACCTCATGAAAGTGACCGATGCACTGGCTAATCTTTCCTACGTAGACTCCACTCGCATGGGTGCCATGGGTTGGTCGTACGGTGGCTACATGATGAATTGGTTTCAGGCAAAAACAAAACGCTTCAAATGCCTGGCATCGATGATGGGACTGTATGACTTGCGCTCCATGTGGGGAACAACGGAAGAATTGTGGTTCCCGAATTTCGACCTGGAAGGCCAGCCCTGGAATTCGGATTTGTACAAGAAATTCTCACCGTCAGAATATGTGAAGAATTTCGCAACACCGGCACTCATCGTCACCGGTCAATTGGATTTCCGGGTTTCCTACACGCAAAGCATTCAGTATTTCACAACCCTGCAAACACTGGGTATTCCGTCCCGATTGATTATTCTGAAAAATGATGGCCACTGGCCCAACAATGTGAAATCGATGCCTTTGTATTATGACGCGCACCTGGATTGGTTCCACAACTATTTGGGAGGAGATCCGGCTCCATACAATGTCAAAAAGCTGGTAAAAAACCAGGTTTTTAATTAGGATTTAAATATAAAACACACAGATACTATTCAGTAAAAAGCGCCAGCATCGATTAATTTTCAATGCTGGCGCTTTCGTTGTCCCCCAAATTAAATGCCGTTAATAAATCTGATGAAATTAAACAAATCACAAATGCTGAATAGTTGAAATAAGCACTGAACAAACAAACAAAAGAAAGTATCAACCAGAAGTTTAGGTCTATCAACTCACAAGCCCACTAATGATTCACATAAATGAACCCGGTAATTTTTTGCTGACCGTTACCTAAGTTCAAAATGTAGAAATACGTTCCGGCCGGGACGACGTCGCCGCCCGCATGACCTCCTCTGTTGGCCCTTCCATTCCAGAACCCGGTGCGGCCATCTCCCTCGCCATAATTGGACGATTCATAAACCAGGTTCCCCCAACGACTAAAAACTTTAAAACTCACATGGTCATATTGGCTTAAGCCGGCAATATGGAAATAATCGTTGATTCCATCGCCGTTTGGAGAGAACGCATTCGGCACAAAGAATGATTCGTCGTTCACCATCACCAAAACGGTTGCTTCATCACAATGTTGGTAATAATCACAAACCGTGTAAATGAAATTGTCCTGACCAATGAAATTCTGGTAAGGCGTGTAGGTAATCATCGAATCTGAAGTCACAACAGCCGTTCCGTTTGCCGGAGGAGAAATCACACTGATGGTTGTTGGATCCAATTGTTCCCGGGGAGCATCGTTGGCGAGCACATTGATATCTGCGAATGTATTGACAAGGATTTGGGCAGTATCATTATTGGCCGCTACCTGAACCAGCAGGCCAACAGAAACAGAATCCAATGCCGTGCAACCGAACTTATCCGTAATTTGCACATAATATTTTCCAAGTCCCGAAACCTGTGGAGTTGCTGTGTAAATGCCGTTGGTGATCATCCCCTGATCCTTGGTGTAC
>DATFMO010000346.1:0-5883 GCA_035266925.1 Sunxiuqinia sp.
ATAGGTTGGATCATGTAAACTGGGGTTCCAGAAACCATCAGTCCGTTGAATCGGTAGCACCGCTTTCATCATCTTTTTATAGGTCGAAAGATATTCCCAACGATGTGGATCATCAGCCGGCAAAACGTCCAGTACACGAGCCAGTGCAGCAACAACCCACCCATTTCCACGCGACCAGTAGCTGTCTTCGCCATTGGGCTCCGTGTATGGTGGCAAAAAATCTTTGTCGCGCCACCACAGGCCATCTTGCTCATTAAATAATCCCTGGCTCACTTTGGTGTCCATGTACATTTCATACATGTGTTCCGAGTATTTTCTTTCGCCGGTCACTTTGGTCAGTTTCGCAAAAACAGGCATGCCCATTTGCAAGGCGTCAATCCAATCCCAATCGTCCAGTCTGTAGGTTTTCAGCATCAAATCAACCGATGCTTTGATGTCACGAATGCGTTCCGGTTTTTGATCGATCTCATACAAATCAATGTAAGTTTGACCAGCGCATTGGTTATCCGCATTGCGTGTTTTAATGCCGTCGCGCAATCCCCAGTTATGCGCCTCTCCCCACGATACCGCATAATCGTAGTAGCGTTTGTCTTGGTTGACGGCGTACAGGGCCATCAATCCTTCGTAGTACACCGCACGCGTCCAAATGTTACTGGGGCGTTCCTTGTTGGTGATGATTGTTTTTCCGGTATCAGGCCATTTCTTCATGAAATAGTCATTAGCCACGACCATCTTATTCATAATGGCCTGTTTCGCCGGCAACTCCTGTGCCTTCGAAAAACCGACAGCCAGCAACAGGACAGCCAGTGTTGTTAAAATTCCTCTTCGTTTCATTTTCCTTGGTTTTATAATTTTACTGAATTTCCATCTTTAATTTCCTGATCTTTCAACGGCGTGCATTTCTCAATCACAACGTTTCTGGACTGATTCAATTCAAGGGATGGCACTTGTCCAACTTTAGCCATTTTAACATGATTCAACCGGGCCCCGTCAACGTCATCCATGATGATTGCCGGACGATAATCATTGTTTTCCAGCACCATTTCAACCTGGTTGAGTTCAATGTTTTTGGCATGACGAATAAAAAATCCGTAGGCCGGCAGTTTCCCGAACTCCTGCGGATCCGGATAACCCTTGATCTTTTCAGGAACCTGTTCTTCAGCCTGCTCGCTGGGTGCGCCACCTTTAATTCGAATCAGGATATTACTCATTTTCACATCTTCCACCGGATGCCCGGGAATCCCCATGATCATGGAGCAATAACGTGGATTTTCACTGTAGATAACCACATTACTAATGTTGATCCGGCGTAACGCGCCAACTGGCGTCCCTTGCGGGCCACGCATCCGTGCCCCCAACCTCAAAAAGAAAGGCGCATTCTGGATGTCTTTCATCACAATGTTGTCGACTGTCACATCCTCCAGGATACCGCCATCCACAGTTTCCAGCGCTAAGCCACGACAGAATTCAAACGTGCAATTGGTAATGGTAATATTTTTGAATCCGCCATTCGACTCCGTCCCAAATTTGATGCGTCCAGTCGGCGCTCCTTTGTCCGGCACCCTGTCAAATTCCTTTTTCTGATAGGTTCCATCAAGAAAAGTTCCACGGTCAAAACCACTCACCGAGCAATTGGTAATGGTCACATCTTCAGTGGCTCGTGCAAAACCCAATCCATAAGAACTTTTTAGGCAAATGGCATCATCCCATGGTGAATTGACACTGCAATTCGAAATACGCACATGACGGCAACAATCCACATCGAACGCATCACGGTTGGTATCTACTTTCAGATTATCAATGGTCATATTATCCACGCCGGTAGCCAAAATGGCAAAATGACCACCCATTAAAATTGAGACATCGCGAATGATTACATTCCGGCACAATTTTAAAGCAATCGCTTTGTCTGCAAGCCCCGGCGTTCTTCGTCCACTGCGAGTCAATCCATTGCCATCAATCAGTCCGAAACCAGTTATGGCAATGTTATCCAGATTCTCGCCATAAATCAGGCTGTTGCGCCAATGGCTGTGTCCAAAATCCTGGTACATGTCCCATTTGTTTGGCTCAGTCGCATCGTAGCCGAAACCGTACTTTTTGACATCAGCAGCTTCGAGCACAGCCCCGTTGCCAAGGTTCAGCGTCACAAAGCTTTTCAAATGAATTGTGAAACTCAAATACCGGCCGGCCGGGAAATAAACCGTTCCTCCACCTGCCTCCGACGCCGCGTCAATGGCAGTATCAATGGCTTTGGTGTCAATCGTTTGCCCATCTCCTTTGGCGCCGTAATCTTTTACATTATAGAAAATCCCAGATTGAGCCCAAAGATTACCATTAAAAAGCAGGGTGACAACAGCGATCAAAATTGTTCTCATCATCTTCATATGCCTGAAAGTTATTAGTTTGACTGATCGCATGACTCAGGGTCTTCCGATCAGTATCCTTATTATTATTTTATCTGTTTCTATCCTTATTTCCGATTAACATTCATGTGTTCCGGTTACAAACCGGAACGAATCGCCAATTGAAATTCGGGGTTCCCTACTTCCAACTTCCATCTCTTTTCATTTCCCAATTTCTTATTTTCTTTTCAAATCCCTTTCCGACCGTAACAACGACACCCAACTTTTCAAGGTTTTGATAAGAAAATGTCAAAGACAAGGCTTTCGAAGTTTTTGAATTCAAGGAGTTCACTAATGGTAAATGACTGATTCAAAAACGAGAATAACGCAGTATTTGGCGTTTACTTGCAAAGACTAACTAGTTTCCATCGGGTTTTATAATGCTCGACGACGGACTGTCCGGCCAGAAAAATCCTTTCCACGAATCTGGATGAGCCGGATCAAATGCTTTGAAATCATCCACAACGTATTTCGATAAATCCAGGTGTTGCTCTAAAATTGAATGTACAACACACTTGGCCAGTTCGTATGCTCCATATGGATTGAAATGGGTATTGTCAGCCAACGCTTTGTCCTGTCCGGGATAGGTGTGTGCCGGATAATGCACAAAAGCTTTGGTTGAATTCTCCGATCCCAGTGCTTCAAAAAAGACTTTGCTCATCGCGTTCAAATCGATTAGTGGAACATTTTCCTCTTTGGCCAGCTGCCGCATCGCATCCGGGTAATCCTCCAGGGTATTGACAATTTTCCCGTTTTTATCGAAAAAACGGCGGTTGGTTGACGGAACCAACACGGGTTTTCCACCACGTTTCCGTGCTTCATTGATAAAATACCGCAACTGATCCTGGTAGGTTGTGTAAGGATCCACATGATTTGGCCCGGGCTTTTGGTCGTTGTGTGCAAATTCGATGAACAGGTAATCGCCTGGCTTCATCTTACTGAGCAGTTTTTTCAAGCGATTTTCGTGCCGGAAAGCCAGCAAGGTTTCACCGGATTCAGCATAATTAGCCACCACAATTTCAGGATTTAGGAAACGCGGAAACATTTGCCCCCAAGAACACCAGGGCTCATATTCCTGGTCAACAACCGTCGAATTTCCAGCCAGGAAAATAGTTGGCAATTCATTGGCCTGCTCAATCTCCACAGAAGATACACAAGAATGCGGACCGTCGATTTCCAGCGTCAGCAGCTTATCCCAATTCAGGTATTTCAACTCCCGTGGTTTCCTATGCACTTCTTCCGTCGCGTTTATTTTCGGCGTACGAACATCCACCACAATTGTTTTCTGTACTGTCTCTCCTTTTTTAGTTTGAATATTTTCCAGCATCAGGCGGCGTGATTCTGCTTTCACAGTCGTTGCCGATGTTCCTTCGGAATCGCCCAACGTCAATGTGATTCGGTATTGTCCTTCCGGCACCCTCACATTAAAATAGTACGGATGGTCGCTGGTGATAAAATCTGAAGTAAGCTTATTTTTACCAGTACGATTCTCCGCCGAAACCGGCTGCTCGCTCACAATCCCGAACTTCTCCCCTGGCTTGTAAATTGAAGAAGCAGTAACAGCGATATAACCTGGTTTGACTTCGCCGGAACCAAAATCAAATTTCAAAGGTTGAAAAGACTTTGGCTGCGGCTGCCCATTTTGAATGGCTTTTGCACTTGTAATTCCGACCACCAGACACAGGATGGTGAGCAAAATTGAAATATAAAATGTCCACAGTTGTTTCCCACCGCTCACCCCTCTGACTCCCCTAAAGGGGAGAACCCCAGCCACAAAGGGTGCGCATTCCCCCTTAGGGGTTAGGGGTAAAAGCGGGGCGGCAACAAAATATTCTAACCATGCCAGTAATTGTTCTTTTTTCATATCTAGCTTATTTATGTTGATACTTCTGATCCGGCATCAATTCATCCGGTCCGGATTTGGTGTAAAAATTCACTTTGGGACGATCCTTTTTCTCAAACAGTTCTTTGACCACCGCCAAATCCAATTTGTCTTTTGGGTTGAACTGATCAGAATTCATGTACTTTCGGATGCTGAAATACAATTGTTTGGAAGCCGGATCATTGGCTGCGTCATTGCCGAGGTTCAGCGATGAAACAATGATTTTCCCTTTTCCAATGCGCGCTTCAAAAAGCTGCGCCAATCGTCGGTTTAAAAACCAGGTATCAATCGGTTGAACCAGTGGTTTAAAACCTGCTGGAAAACTATCGATGTCCATAATTTGCTGATCATTCAGAATATCCCACCATTGATAATCACTGTGATAGGAAGTTGGAAAATTGGCAAATGCCGGATGCTTGTTTTGTACTAAAATTCCCAGGGTGTGCGGCGGTCGCATTTTAAACCACGAAGTATTCCAAAACACGGGAGTGAAATAAGCAACGATATCCTTTCCGTCTTCCACTTTACCAGCCACATTCAGAAACACTTTTCCTCCGTTTTTCAGAACCTGTTCCGTTTTGTCGTCCAACTGAGTGGAATAATAAATATCATCCTCTTTCAATTCAGGTTGTTCTCTGGGGAATACCCAGAAATTCCAGCTATTTTCAAATTGTCCTACGCGGACAACCAGCCTGCATTTGGTCGCTTTCTTGAATTGTGACAAATCGAAATCGATTGTACCAATTTTCGATCTTCCAATGGGAATGTATTGATGTCCAATCGGCAAGCCAGCCAACGAGTCACCTTGTTCGTTTTCAAATAAACAGGAACAGGCAACTTTCGTAAGCGGTTCCTCGCCAAAATGTGCCACCTGTATTCTCGCATGAAAAGTTTCATCATTGGTGAAAACAAATTTGTCCAGTTCAGCCAACGGCACCGTCTGGTTACAAAAATGACTGATTTCCTCTTTGGTAATGTATCCTTTTTCCTGCCAGAAGACGTTGAGCATACCAACCAAGGCGGTTCCCTGTCCGGGAAAATCATTCAATCCCAGCAGCTGAAATCCGTTCAAATCCGGCGTTCGCAAAGCTGCTTCAATCTCCGCTTTGTAGCATAAAGCCTGTAATTTGCCTGAGGCCATCAGGAAATCGTGCGCCTGATCGGCCATATGATGATCGGCCAAATCTTCCCGGAATAGTTCAAAGTTCTTCGCTTTATAAACGCCCGTGTATTTCCGAATCTCGCTGAAATCGGGAAACACACACCACTGCCCCATTTCATGGGTTACATACGGGCGTGGCTCATCAGTAACTTTCTTTTCAAAATTAAAAGTTGAATTGGGTTGTCTTTTGAATGGAAGACCTCGTGGCCCCGAGCGCACCAAATACTGGCTTTCCGGAATAATCGTCCAGTGCATCCCAATGCTGGCCCCGGTGTAAACACGCCGTTGGTCTTTGGCCTCCCAGTATTTCAATTCCTTGCCCAGGTAGGAAACATAATTGCCACGCGGTTCATTGCCAAACGCCCACATCACAAACGATGGATGGTTGCCATACGCTTTAAAAATGCGAGCCGTCTCTTCCGACAAATAGTGATCAA
>DATFMO010000347.1:0-12838 GCA_035266925.1 Sunxiuqinia sp.
AATTTTAGGTTTGGCTGTCTTAGTGGCAAGCTGTGGAATGTTAGGGAAAGGCGGTAAAGGTGGCAAGGCCTCAAAAACAACCGGATGGGAATACAACAACCCTGACAATGGTGGATTTCAAGCGGATGTTGGTTACAATCAAGTGACCGGTCCTGGCTTAAAATTTATTGAAGGTGGTACATTTACCATGGGACGTGTGGAGCAAGATGTCATGTATGACTGGAACAACCAGCCTCGTCGTGTAACCGTTGCTTCGTTCTATATGGATGAGACAGAGGTTTCAAACCTGGACTACCGGGAATATATTTTCTGGCTGAACAGGGTTTATCCTGATCACCCGGAAAAAGCGAAAGCGGCATTGCCGGATACATTGGTTTGGCGCGAAAAATTAGCTTACAACGAACCATACATTCACAACTATTTCAGACACCCAGCCTACAGCAACTACCCGGTTGTTGGCGTGAGTTGGTTACAGGCCAATGCCTACTGTAAATGGCGGACTGACCGTGTCAATGAAAAGATTCTGATTGATCGCGGAATTTTGACCCACGACAACGCCCAAAGCGGACAAAATGTTTTCACGACTGAATCATACCTTGCCGGACTTTACCAGGGAACAGATGGTAAAAAACCAATCGAGGACGCCTCAGGCAATGCTCGTCGTGTAAAATGGGAAGATGGCACGCTACTGCCAAATTACCGTCTGCCAACCGAGGCCGAGTGGGAATATGCTGCTTACGGTTTGATTGGTAATACTGAGGGGAACTTGTTGACAGACCGCAAAATATATCCATGGAACGGTACTTACCTGAGAGATGACTCGAAAAAAGACCGCGGTAAGATGATGGCCAACTTTGTTCGTGGACGAGGTGATATGATGGGTATGGCCGGTGCTTTGAACGATAATGCTGACATTACAGCACCTGTTGATTCCTACCAACCTAACGATTACGGATTGTATTGTATGGCAGGTAATGTTAATGAGTGGGTTGCTGACGTTTATCGACCATTGAACTCACAAGAAATGAATGAATTCCAACCCTTCCGTGGTAATGTATTTACAAAGTATAAAAGAGATGCAGACGGCAACCTGATACGTGATGAATATGGAAATCTGGTACAAGATACGGTTGCGGATTATCGTAACTATCGTGACGGCGACTACGAATCACAAATCATTGAAGGACAAGATTGGGATGCTGAAAAAGGTAAATTAAAAACCGACGACATGTATGTTTCCGGCCAAAAAGCTGGACAGTTTGAGTCTATGATCTCAGACAGTATTCGTGTTTACAAAGGTGGTTCCTGGAAAGATCGTCCTTACTGGTTGATCCCCGGAACAAGAAGATTCCTGAAAGAAGACAAGTCAACTGACGACCTTGGCTTCCGCTGTGCAATGACACGAGTGGGAAGTCCACAAGGTTTCTAAATCATACAAAAACACTATAAAACCTCATTTGAAAAAATGGGGTTTTATTTTTTCTACCCAATTATGAAAACAGGACAACTCTATTCATATTTTCAAAAACATCCAATTGTTTCAACCGACAGTCGGAAAATTGAGCCCAAAAGTCTCTTTTTCGCGTTGAAAGGGGCCAATTTCGATGGCAATCAATACGCCTTGGATGCCATCAAAAAAGGTGCTGCTTTTGCCATTGTGGATGACAAAAACCTTCCAAATGATGAGCATCTGATTCAGGTTGAAAATGTGCTACAAGCCTTGCAAGAATTGGCAGCTTTCCACCGTCAACAGTTGCAGATTCCAGTCCTTGGAATTACCGGGTCCAACGGGAAAACGACTACGAAAGAACTGATTGTTTCTGTTTTGCAACAAAAGTACCGGGTAACTTACACTCAAGGAAATCTCAACAATCACATTGGCGTACCTTTGACCCTTTTAAAAATCAACGAGGAAACCGAGATTGCAGTTGTTGAGATGGGTGCCAATCATCCGGGAGAAATTAAAACGCTTTGCAATTTTGCCGATCCAAACTTTGGATTGATCACCAACATTGGGAAAGCGCATCTCGAAGGTTTTGGCTCCTTTGAGGGTGTGATCAAAACAAAGTCCGAGCTTTACGATCATCTTCGGGTAAACAACGGAAAATGTTTTCTGAATATCGACAATGACATCCTGGTAAAACAAGCACAAGGATTGCAACAATTAACTTATGGCTCATCCTCACAAGCTCAACTACGCGGTGAATTGCAGGATTCAGGCTATTACCTGACGGTAAAAACATTGTTCCCCAAAGGTTGGTTGTATCTGAAATCGAAAATGATTGGCAGCTACAACTTTGAAAACATATTAGCTGCAGCTCGTATCGGCCTTCAATTTGAAGTTGATCCGTTGAAGATTCAGAAAGCGATTGAAAACTACGAGCCGACAAACAATCGTTCTCAACTCATCACGAAAGAATCCAATAAAATCTTTATGGACGCCTACAATGCCAATCCAACAAGTATGTTGGCTGCATTGAGCAACTTTGCAAAAGTGGATGGAGATAAGAAAACTGTCATTTTAGGCGACATGCTTGAATTGGGAAATCAATCGAAAGAAGAACATCAGAAGATTGTTGATTTTATCAAAACGCTCTCTCTTGATGCAATTTACCTAGTGGGAACAGAATTCGCGAAAACAACAGCAGGGGCAAAAATAAAGAAGTTCAACCATGTCGAACTTCTTTCTGACTACCTATATCAACAAAAACCGATGGAGAATCAAGTCATTTTAATCAAAGGATCCAGAGGCATTCAACTTGAAAAAATCCTCGAATCAATTTAATTAATTGTTCCCCACGTATAAACTATGGAATCATTAATTAACAGGTTTTTCAACCTTCAGTACTTCAGTAATTGCTTGCTCAAATGTTTCTTTGGGTAGAGCTCCCATTGCCATTTGAGGTTGTCCGTCTTTCGGAACAAACAACAATGATGGAATACTCTGAATGCCAAACATTGCAGCTAATTCTTTCTGATCTTCTGTATCTACTTTGTATACAACAAGATTGTCACCATATTCCTTTTGAAGCTCTTCCAGCACTGGAGCGACCGTTTTACATGGGCCACACCAGTCAGCGTAGAAATCGATCATACAAGGTTTATCGCCTTCATATTTCCAATCTTTATTTTGTTCAAAATTGAAAACTTTCTCTTTAAATGTCTCTTTGGTTAAATGTTCTAACATGACTAATTACGTTTTATAAATGCAAATATATAAATTTTTAGATACATGAATGTCAAGTTCTGTGCCAATTAATTTAGAACGACAAATTCCATTCAAGGTAGAGAAATAATTGTAATTTTGGCACGATTTTAAACAAATTGTCATACTTTTTGCTTTCAAAAGGTGCTAAAACCGGTTTGATTTTCTATGGAAAAACATTTGCAAAACCCGATATTCTCAATCATTTCAAAAGAAGCTGACAAATTAGGTCAGGAAAGCTACGTCATTGGTGGTTATGTGCGTGATTTACTTTTAAAAAGAAATTCCCCAGACATTGATGTTGTCACGCTTGGCAGTGGCATTAACCTAGCTAAAAATGTAGCCAAAGAAATTGGCCCCAATGTGCCTGTCAGCATCTTTAAAACCTTCGGCACTGCCATGTTGAAATACAATGAATTGGAAATTGAGTTTGTGGGGGCACGCAAAGAGTCGTACCAGAAAGACTCCCGAAAGCCGATCGTGGAAAATGGCTCCTTGGAAGACGATCAAAAACGTCGTGATTTTACAATCAATGCACTGGCAATCTGTCTGAATAAAGATCGTTTTGGTGAGATGATTGACCCCTTCAATGGCGTTAATGATCTCGATAATAAAACTATACGCACTCCGTTGGATCCCGATGTTACGTTTTCAGATGATCCCCTTCGGATGATGCGGGCCATCCGTTTTTCGACTCAGTTGAATTTCAAAATTGAAGCAAAAACGCTCAATGCGATTTCGGCGAACAAAGAGCGAATCATAATCGTCTCCAAAGAACGAATTGGCGAGGAATTGAATAAAATCATTTTGGCCGACAAACCATCGAAAGGTTTTAAGCTACTGGAAAAAACAGGCTTACTGGAGTTGATTTTCCCGGAATTGTGTCAGATGAAAGGTCGTGAGGAAGTCAATGGAATCAGCCACAAAGACAACTTTTACCACACCCTGGAGGTGCTCGACCGCATCGTCCCAAATACCGATAACTTGTGGTTGCGTTGGTCAGCCATTTTACATGATATTGCCAAGCCGCGAACCAAAAAATTTATCGAAGGTCAGGGATGGACTTTTCATGCCCACAACTTTGTAGGTGCCAAAATGATCCCGGGCATCTTTCGCCGCATGAAATTGCCGATGAATGAAAAGATGAAGTATGCCCAGAAGATGGTTTCACTGCATATGCGCCCCATCGTGCTTTCTGAAGAGGAAGTGACCGACTCTGCAATCCGCCGACTGCTATTTGAAGCCGGCGATGATATCGATGATTTAATGACGCTCTGTGAGGCTGATATCACCTCGAAAAACGAGCAGAAAGTCAAACGGTATCTGAAAAACTTTCAGCTGGTTCGTGAAAAATTAAAAGACCTGGAAGAACGCGATCATATCCGTAATTTCCAACCACCAGTATCGGGAGAAGAAATCATGGAAGTGTTCAATCTGAAACCGTCAAGAGAGGTTGGACAGTTAAAAAGTGCCATCAAAGAAGCCATCCTGGAAGGCGAAATCCATAATAATCACGAGGAAGCTTTTAACTACTTATTAAAAGTTGCCGAAGAAATGGGGCTTCTGCCTGTCAAAAAGTAACTTATCGATCCAACTCCAGCAGTATGGGCAAGTGATCGCTAAACCCGCCATGATAGTTGAAGCCAACATAAGTACGATTCAGCTTTTTACCTTGGTATTTCTCATCATGCTCAAGCAGGAAGGGTAAGTCAACCACCTTGGCATTCTCGGCGCTTGTGTTCCATTCCCGGTTTCTCAGCAAACCATCAGAGACAATGATCTGATCAAATATCGACCAGGTTTGCCGGTATTTAATGGTGCCCTGTTTCCAATTGTACGATAAATTAATCAACTCGTCCTGCACTGCATGATCATCTTTTTTTGTTGCCAGAAGTCCGCTCTTCAAACTCTCGTCTTTCGGCTGATCATTAAAATCTCCCATGATGACGATTCGCGCGCCGGGGGTGTGTGAAAGCACTTTCAGCACAGCTTCACGTAGCGTTGTCGCTGCCAACATACGATCAGCTTCGGTTTCAGCCTGTCCCCGATAACGAGAAGGCCAGTGGTTGAAAAATACATGCAAAGTATCGTCTCCGGCCAACAGAAATTCAGCATGCAAAATTTCACGCGTCTTTTCCACTTCATGATTCGCATTTAATAAAGGGATATAATGGTACGTCAACGCCTGTATGCGATCAGAACGATACAACAGCCCCACGTCAATCCCCCGCTCGTCGGGCGAATCTTTATGAATAATTCGATATGAATAGTTTTTTAACGCTGTATTTTTCGCCAGTTGCTCAAGCACTCCCCTGTTTTCCACCTCACACAATCCGATAATTTCGGGAGGTTCAAAACCAGCGGTAGCTAGCAGCACCTTACTGATATGATTCAGTTTCGTATGAAAACGGAAATTCGTCCAATGGCGATCACCTTCAGGCAAAAATTCTTCATCCTCTGTTGCCGGGTCATCAGAAGTATCAAAAAGGTTTTCAGTATTGTAAAAGAGAATATGAATTCGATCCACTTCAGCCTTTTGAGCCAACAATGTCGAAAATTGTGATCCAATAAGAATTAGAAAAAGGGTGAAATAATGTCGCATACATTGGCATTAATTCTCAGCAGTCTTCTCAATACGTTCGTAAGCTCCCAAATCTGGACCGGCATCGCTCGTACGACTTTGATTAAGTATGTCAAAAGGAAACATTTCGCCGACGCTTTTCAAACCGACATCTTTTGCAGGACTCAAAGTATCCAACTCGAAATCGAGGCCATCATAAGGATCTTCAAACTTCGGATCAACTCCTTTGATGATTTCTGAATAATGATCCGTATCTGAAATATTAAACGTGTCAGACAGCTGCATCAAACAATGATCAAACTTGAAGTTAAACGCAGCTTTATCAGAGTTTCCAAGCTCCAATTCATTACCGGAGCCAATATTTCCAGTAATGATGCTATTCGTAAAATTGGCGTGTTGCAGGTCTCCAACATAACTGGTGCTTCCACCTGATTCCTTGTCAATAATTAACAAATTTGAAATGACCAAGGACGAAGTTGAACGACTCGTTGACGTGTAGCCACCCCAGTAATTTGCAATTGTTGTTTGGTAGAAATCATAATCGCCACCAACCAGCAAAGCAGCCCCATACCAACCACAATTAGCAATTAAACAGTTGTATGCTTTGATCTTGGACTTGAGGGCAAAAATTCCGGCATACGCGTGATTATAAATTTTAGCATTCGACAAATCAACGGATGCATATCCTTCGTCTTCAATATTTCCAACTTGTAAGCCAATGTTCGCGTTTTTAATTTCAACGTGATCTAAAACATTGTCATGACTTCCGGAAAATAAAACGACTCCGCTCCATTGATCCGGCACATCTTTGTACACATCCTCCAATCGGTCTCCCTGAAAAACAATGGGTTCATCATAAGTGCCTTCAGCATCCAACTTTCCCTTGACATACAAACCAGATCGCGCATGAAAATAAATTTTGGCGCCTGGTTCTATTGACAAAACGGCACCGCTGTCAACATAGGCATAATTGTACACCAGATAGGGTTTGTCAGCTGTCCATGTTTGAGTTGATAATCGAGCTTCCTTAATCAAATGAAAATCCTGTCCCCAGGCTATCAGGTTTACATCTTGCAGACTTTGATTCGTCGAAAATTCAATGGAATCTTTGACGACCATCGGTAAACTATTCCCGTTGGGATCAACAGTTACTTCAACGAAAATGTAGATACTGTCTTTTGGAGGTATTTCAACATTAAAAACCTGGTTGGCTTGTGTTCCGTTAACATTCAACCTAAAATTGGATTGTTCACCTTTTGCCAGGCGAATAGAGGAAATCAACAATTTTTGATCGTACGGATTATAAACTTTCAGATGTTGCGTGGTTGAACCGATCGTTGTAAAGATCGTGTCAAACATCACAGTATCAGTCGAAAATTCAAGTTTAACGTCGGACGAGGAAACATACTTTTCATCTTCACATGAAAAGAGTAGCGCAATACTGAGCAAAGACACAAGTATGTAGATTATTTTTTTCACCGATGGTTTTAGGTCTAACGACAATTAGTTATGATTTATTATTCTCAAAAATACAAAATGATTTTTACAAATTTTAACAATTTTAACAAATCACAACACATGAGGCCAATCATTGCCGTTCTCGAATTAAAAACAATCCGACAACCATCAGTAATCCATTCAAAATCAGCAATTCAAACCCAAACTGATAACCGTTAAATAATTGTTTAGAATAACTTGAAATTAAAAAGGTAAGCCCCGGAGCCACAATTGCGACCACCGGAACCCAACGATCCTGAACAGGTTTCCGGATGATAATTGCAAAGACAAACAGCCCTAAAATAGGGCCATAGGTGTAGCCAGCCGCCTTGAAAAGCGCAATGACCACATTTTCATCGTTGATGCTGTAAAAAATGAGGATAACCACGACTAAAAGGGAAGCGAATCCCAAATGAATCCACTTACGATGGCGTAATTTCGAATCGTTTTTTTGTTCATCAAGATGAAGGAAATCGACCGAAAAAGAAGTGGTCATAGCCGTCAATGCTGAATCAGCACTGGAAAAAGATGCTGCTGTGATTCCCAACAAAAAGGCTACTGCCACTGCCCCACCCAGATGATGCAACGCGATCATTGGGAACAGGTCATCGCCCAAACCTGAAACATCAATTCCAAAACGATCAGCATATTGATACAACATGCCACCCAAACTCATAAATAAAAAGACGATGCCCACAAACAACACACTAAAAACGAGCATGTTTTTGCGCGCCTCCCCTTGACTTTTACAAGTGAGGTTTTTCTGCATAATATCCTGATCCATTCCATTGATAGCAACGGTCATGAAGATGCCTGCGATAAATTGCTTCCAAAAGTAATTTGGCGATCGCCAATCCCAAAAAAAGATTTTCGACACGTCACTTTGGTATACATTTTTTAGGATATCCGGCGTCCCCATCGACGTAAAATTCCGGCTGATGGCGTAGATGGCAAAAACCACCGCCAATACTAAAAATGTTGTTTGAAGCGTATCCGTCCAAACAATGGTTTTAATCCCCGCGCGATAGGTATACACCCAAATTAGCAACACCGTGATACACACATTCCCCCAGAAAGGGACGCCCAGCGCGTCGAAAAATGCGTATTGCAGAACAACCGCTGCCAGATACAAGCGAAAAGCGGCACCTATAACTTTAGAGACCAGGAAAAAGAAAGATGCTGTTTTATGGCTATAGACACCCATCCGCTCATCAAGAAAAGAATAGATGGAAATCAATCGAAGACGGTAATAAAAGGGCAACAGCAAAAAAGCGATTAACCAATATCCAACCAAATTCCCAAGTACAAATTGAAAATAGGAAAATGAAGAGTTTCCCACTTCAGCGGGGACAGATATGAAGGTCACACCCGACAATGTGGCTCCTAACATGCCATAGGCCACCAGGTACCACGGAGATGTTTTATTGGCATTGAAAAAGGTAAAACGATCAGCTTTCCGCGATGTCAACCATGAAATGAGCATCAACAATGCAAAATAACCAACAACAACTCCCAAGGCAACCAATGAATTCATACCACCTAATTAAAATCTGGATACAACAAGTACTTTTTTCGGATGAATTGGTATTTCTTTAAGTCTTCTTGCCAGCCCGCTTCGATTTCCGCTTCGCTCTTACCGGCACGAATATCCTTCAAAACCTGGTTGGTTCCGGCCAGTAGATTAAACCACCGTTCCCGGCTTAGAAAGTCTCTTTCATTTTTAAATTGATGATAAAAGTTCAGGAAATAAGACAAAGTAAAATGAGGTACCATATCCAGCTTTCGCAAATCAACACCGAAACACTTTTGTCCTTCTTGTTTTGGACGTGCAGCAACACCTTCGATACTTTCCGGCGTGAATTCAAAATCACCAAAATGTTGGTCAGGATAGCCAATTACCTGAAATGGGAACGGCGTTCCACGCCCAATACTGACGCTGGTGGCCTCGAAAAAACACAATGACGGATACAATCGAATTGCCCTATTATTGGGCAGATTGGGTGATGGCTTCACAGGTAATGAGTAATGTTTGTTATGTGTGTAGTTATACATTGGAATAATCAGCAAATCACACTTCTCATGATCCTTCAACCATCCTTCACCATTCATCATGCGAGCCAATTCTCCTACTGTGCAGCCGTGTACAACAGGGATTGGATCCATACCCACAAAGGAGCGAAATTCTGGCTTCAAAACAGGACCCGCGATGTAATCACCATTTGGATTAGGTCGATCAAAAACCAACAGTTCCTTTTTGTTTTCTGCGCAAGCTTCCATCACGTAATGCAAGGTGCTGACATAGGTATAAAAACGAACTCCAACATCCTGAATGTCGAAAATCACCACATCAACATCTTTCAACTGGTTGGCAGTAGGCTTTTTATTTTTTCCATACAACGATACAATTGGAATCCCTGTTTTTGCATCCCGCTGATTCGCCACTTGTTCGCCCGCTTCAGCCTGTCCGCGAAATCCATGTTCCGGCGTAAAAACGTTAACGACATCAATGTTCTTTGATCGTAAAAAATCGAGCAAGTGCTGATTGTGAACCCGGGACGTTTGATTGATGACCAATCCAATGCGTTGCCCCATGATTAACGGTAGATACAATTGCGGCCGTTCAGCGCCTGGAATAATTGTTTGTGATTGTGCTGAAACACCGATACCCAAAAGAAGAAACAGGAGAAATACAATACGCATAGCAAAAAATCGTTGTACTTTCACGAAGGTAAGAAAACATCGCATATCCCCATGGCATGTTTCAGCTTTAATCATTTCTTTGTTAATTTTACCGCAGTAAAACAATCACTATGCGAATCCTGAACCGACTCTATTTTTCGGTATTATTCTATATCTTATTCTCAGCCGTACAGGCACAAACGAAACCCGGATTTTTAAGTAACCTCCATGACCCGTGGGTTGATTCTACTTTGAATCAAATGAGCATGGATGAAAAAATCGGGCAGCTATTCGTCGCTCAAATCTATTCAAACAACGAGTTGGCGACTGATGATCCCATTTACAAGAAGATCACCCAGGATCACATTGGCGGTTTGATCTTCATGAAAGGATCAGCCAAACAACAAGCGGCGATTACCAATCAACTGCAGGCACAGAGCAAGATTCCACTGCTGGTTACCATGGATGCCGAATGGGGCCCTGGATTTCGATTGAACGGCGCACCCAAGTATCCGGTACAAATGGCCCTGGGAGCAATTCAAAACGACAGCCTGATTTATGAGATGGGGTACGAAATTGGCACCCAGCTAAAGCGAATTGGTGTTCATGTTAATTATGCGCCAGTTGCCGACGTGAATAGCAATCCGGAGAATCCCGTGATTAATTATCGATCGTTTGGTGAAGATCCACAGAAAGTGGCTCACAAATGCTGGCTGTATGCTCATGGCATGCAGGATGCCGGTGTGCTGGCGGTGGCTAAACATTACCCGGGACACGGCGATACCCAAATTGATTCGCACCTTGGACTCCCAATTATAAAACACGATTTAAAACGACTGAACTCGGTTGAACTGGTTCCATTCAAACATCTGATTAACGAGGGAATTGGCGGCGTGATGACCGGTCATTTGCAAGTTGAAGCTTTTGATCCGAATTCCAACATTCCGGCTTCACTATCCAAAAACCTGGTTCAAAATAAATTGATTGACGACTTGGGTTTTTCAGGAATGGTGATCTCCGATGCCATGAATATGAATGGCGTATCCAAACAATTTGGTGACGCAAAAGCCACGGTGATGGCTTTGCAAGCTGGCAACGACTTGTTGGAAACTGTTCCTAACCTCGAGGTTCGCATTGCAGCTGTTAAACAGGCACTGAAAGACGGCAAACTTACAGAACAACAAATTGACGCAAAATGCCGAAAAATACTGGCCTTGAAAAAATGGCTTCATCTCGATCATTTTAAACCGATTGAGACCACACGCCTCGAGCAAGACATCAACAAACCGGAATACCAGCTCACACGAAGACGACTTCATGAAGAATCGTTGACGCTTTTAAAGAACAAGCACAACTTAATGCCGCTCCAAAAATTAGATTCCCTAAAAATTGCTGCATTGTCAATTGGTACCGGAAAGACGACCTCGTTCCAAAAAATGCTGGCCAACTACATGCAAGTTGATTTTTTCAACCTGAAAAAAGATGCCGGAAAAGACGAAGTGGAAAAACTGGCGCGTGAACTCAATTCGTACAACCTGATTATTTGCGGCATTCACGATATGCACTTAAACCTGGCTGGGCACTATGGGTTGACGCCCGTCATTAACGACATGCTGTCATCCATTAAAGCAAAGCGGCAAATTGTGGTGCTGTTTGGGAATCCCTATGCCTTGAACTATTTGAAAAGTGCCGGAAATGCTGACGGATTATTGGTGACCTACCAGGAAAACAAGATCACGCAGGAATTGGCGGCACAGGCTATTTTCGGAGCCATCAACGTGAATGGAAAACTGCCTGTGAATGTAAATGATGAATTCAAACTGGACGATGGCCTTCAGTTAAAAAAAAATGGCCGTTTTAAATACACCATCCCCGAGGAAGTTGGGATGTCTTCGTTGTACCTGGAACATAAAATCGACAGTATTGCAGATCTTGGTTTGCGAGAAAAAGCCTATCCTGGCTGCCAGGTTTTGGTTGCCAAAAACGGGAAAATTGTTTTTCAGAAATGCTATGGCTACTTCACTTACGATAAAAAACGCCCGGTACAAAAAGATGACATCTATGATTGGGCATCAATCACTAAAATTACCGGCCCACTCCCAGCGTTGATCAAATTGTACGATGAAAATAAATTTAAGCTCGATGTTCCTTTTTCAGTTTACTGGCCGGATTTTAAACACAGCAATAAAAGCAAAATGACGGTCCGTGAAGTGTTGGCTCACCAAGCCGGGCTGAAACCATGGATTCCGTTTTACGAAAATACCTTGAAAAAGAATGGTCATTTAAAACGTTCTGTTTTTAAAGATCATCCCACCTCAACCTATGATTTGCGAGTCGCATCCCACCTTTACATGAACTACCACTATAAAAAGACGATGTATGATGAAATCCGCGATTCAGAGTTGCTGCCGAAAAAGAAATATACCTATTCGGGATTGGCGTTCTATCTCTTCCCACAGATCATTGAAAACCTGACCGGCGAAGATTACCAAACCTACCTGCGTGAAAATTTCTATGCACCGCTTGGAGCTAGCTCTGTAAATTATAACGCTTACATGCATTTCCCGAAGGACGAAATTATTCCCACCGAAAAGGATAACATCTTTCGCAAAGAACTGCTGCAGGGTTTTGTACATGATGAAGGTGCATCGATGATGGGTGGCGTTTCAGGCAATGCCGGACTTTTTGGTACTGCTACCGATCTCGCCAAAATCATGCAGATGTACTTGCAGTATGGCCGTTATGGCGGCGTTCAATACCTGGATTCAACGAGCATGCGCGAATTTACCCGCCGCCAATACCCGGATAATGACAACCGTCGCGGATTGGGTTTTGACAAGCCATACATCGATAATGACAAAAAGGAACTGAAGGAT
>DATFMO010000348.1:0-2522 GCA_035266925.1 Sunxiuqinia sp.
GTGTTCCTGGCTGATATCAAAACCGCTTTCGACAACAATCCAGACCTTCCAAACTTGCTCCTTGATCCATACTTCAAAGGCAAGATTGAAGCGGCACAAGCTGGCTGGAGACGTGTTTGCGCAACGGCATTATCAAACGGAATTCCAGTACCGGCATTGACATCTGCTTTGTGCTATTTTGATGGTATCCGAAGTGAACGTTTGCCGGCCAACCTATTGCAGGCCCAACGCGACTACTTCGGCGCCCACACGTACGAACGTCTGGACAAACCTCGTGGCGAATTCTTCCACACCAACTGGACTGGTCGTGGTGGCGACACAGCATCATCAACCTATGATGTATAATTGAAAGAAAGATTCTAGATACTAGATTTTAGACGCTAGATCATATAAAATTGAAAGGTTGTCCCTGTTTTCAGGGGCAACCTTTTTTATTGGGTGATCCGGTTTGTAACCGGATAATTTACGCAGCCACCATATATTGAGGGTTTCACTTGAAGTGATGCCCTCAATGCCATTAACCAGCCGGTGGATATTGATTGATCAACTTAGTTTGTCGTTTGGCAGCTTTCAGGAAATCAACAATTCCCATGGGTTTGAAACCGCGCTCCCGGTTGAGCGCTCCCACTTTGAAAAGTAGGCTCTGGGTTTGGAAAAGCTCTTTGTATAATTTCAATGTTGAAACCTCCGGATCCCAGGCATGAATGGGTTCCGATCCTGCTCCATTAATTTCAATAATGGAAAAACCTTCTCCTTTTTGCAATAATTCAGTGGATTCAAAACGAACATCAAACCGGCCAAAATAGAACTCAGGAATGGCCTGCGCAATTTCGTCAAATCGCTTCGTCATTTCAGGCGTAATCAAATAACTGGCATCGCGATAAAGGCCACCAATACGAATGCTGCCGATAAAAGCCAAACGAACCAATTCACCTTCGACTGGAACCATCTCGAGGTATTGTTTTTCGGGTCCCATGTGATCAGGTCGGTCACCCAGGAAATATTCTGCTTTTAATTTTGAACGCGGACTATTTTTAATTAAATCTTCCAAAGTTGATTTTCCATCTCCAATAACATAGGGGAAATAACGCAATGTGACTGATAAAACACGTCCATGCTTCTCGTTCGGCATTCGTACATAAAATATTCCCGCTTCACCGTCATGCGGCACCGGACGTTGCAACATCATTTTTTGCTCCGCAGGATACGATTCAATATAAGTCAACAAATGGTCCGGTTCTTCAACCAATTGAACGCCGTAGCCCTGCCAGCCAACATCCGGCTTCACTACAACAGGAAATTTTAAGCCTTGGTTTTCCATCAACGATATCGCTACCTGCAGATCTGCTTTCGCTCCTTCTCCATTACGGTGAAAGGTGACAAAATCAGCAAACCATTTTCGTTGTTTTTCTCCAACCTTGTCCATTAGATCGCTTTTCGATTCACCCCAGTAACCTCCGGTTTCAATCAAGGGATTTGAAACAGTGGGCAGTGTCAAACTCCGGTAACGAAGCGATAAAAGCAACCAGCGAAGTCCAACGGGCAAATAAAAAAGTCCGCTAGGTAAACGTTCTGCAAACGATACCAACCGTTTGATTCCATCCAGTGACGGCATTCCGCTGTGACGGCTTTTTTTAGTCTCTTTATATTTTTTCAATACTTTCAGAAATGATGGACCTTCTTTACTCAATACACGCTCTTTGGCTTTCGTAAAACCTAATTTAATCACACTACGCGAAGCAATTGCAAGCACCACGACAAACAAAATTCCCCAAGCCCAGTAATCCAGGTGAACCAATACCAAATCACCAAAAACAATAATCAGTGTCAGTACCGCCGATGAATACAAAACCCCAGAAGTGATCGTAATCAACGCAAATTTTTTAAACGGAATTTTAAACCAGCCGCATGCAACGAAGGTTGGGAACAATAGTCCCGGGGTGATTCGACAAAGTAAAAGTCCTTGCACAAGGTGGGTTTCCAGCCACAACTTGATTTTTTCCACTTTGGGACCAATGATTTTTGACCGGAGCCAGGCATTTTTCTGGGCAAAATGGCCAAGCCCATAAATAATAAAATCACCAGCAATTACGCCGGAAATGATTGAAGTATAGGCTAACCCCCATGGCATACCCTCTTCGACTCTTAAAAAAGCAGCGGCTAAAATGGCAGCATCTTCATGGAGAAAGGTCATGAAAAACAACACAACCCAATGCTCAAACCATGGTCCAAAAGCAATCATTAGTAAGATGTTAGTATTTTAATCCAACACATTGCCAAACCTTTATACGTTTATGGCTCGACTAATTTACGAAACCAGTGAAAGATAAGAATATTATTAACACAATTTAATATTGTAATGATTCTCGACAAAAAATATCAATCCGGTTTCCAGGCTCTTTCTCTCATTCAAAAAGAGGAACAATATCGATATTCGATCCAAGAATATGCAATGATTTTTTACTTTGAAATAAGCTGAAGATATATTTACTTTGTATTTCAAAGTACTTTAAAATGAAAAA
>DATFMO010000349.1:0-2452 GCA_035266925.1 Sunxiuqinia sp.
AGGGATGGCAGCTTGCTTGTGGCAGGCGAATCCCCGGGCAACCAACCTTGAAATCAAAGCAGTGCTGGAACAAACCGCTTCACAATACAATTCACCGGACTCGTTGCTGGGCTTTGGCATTCCCAATTTTAAATTGGCTGATCAACTGCTCGCGAAGAAATACCCGGCTGAAGCTTCCAACGACTGGATAGCCACTCCAAACCCTTTTCACAAATTCATATACCTGGTGCAAACCAACAAACAGTTGGCTGAAAATCTTTCTGTGAGCCTTTATTCGCTGCAGGGAAAGCTACTTTTCAAACAGGAATTTCACCATACCAATCATATTTTTCTATCGAATCTTACTAACTTGCCTTCTGGACTGATTTTGGCAAAAATTGAATCGGACGACCAAACATCGGTCATAAAAATCGTCCACGTAGAATGACAAATTAACTGGTATGACAACGACACAGCTCACACTTTCTGAATTGAACAACCGCATTAAGGAAGAGCTCAACGACGCTTTCCCAAACCTGATGTGGATCAAAGCAGAAATCAGTGAACTCAATATCAACCGAACGGGACACTGCTACCTGGAACTCATTGAAGCCAACGAGCTCACCAAAGAAGTGCTGGCTCGTTGCCGGGCAACCATCTGGTCGTACACCTTTCGAATGCTAAAACCTTATTTTGAAACCACTACCGGTCAAGCTTTTTCCGAAGGAATCAAAGTGCTAATCAGTGCCAAGGTGGAGTATCATCCGGTGTATGGGCTCAGCCTTAATATTCGTGATATTGATCCGAGCTACACGATGGGTGACATGGCCCGCAAGCGTCGCGAAATCCTACTTCAATTACAGGAAAATGGCGTGGCCGACATGAACAAAGAACTGGAGCTGCCGTTGGTGCCTCAACATATTGCCATCATTTCATCACCAACGGCTGCCGGCCTGCAGGATTTTATGAACCAACTGGCCAACAATCCGTACCACATTCATTTTTATACAAAACTGTTCCCGGCCGTTATGCAGGGGAAAGACACGGCTGCTTCAATTATTATCGCCATGGAGCAGGTTTTTCAGTATGAAGAATTTTTTGACGTTCTGGTGATTATCCGTGGTGGAGGTGCTCAAGTTGACCTGGCCAGTTTCGATCACTATGAACTGGCGTATCATGTGGCACAATTTCCAATTCCAGTCATCACCGGTATTGGGCACGACAAGGATGAAACGGCCATTGACCTGGTGGCACACACCAAACTAAAAACGCCAACAGCCGTCGCTGAATTTCTGATCACTGGGGCAGCCACTTTTGAGCAAACGCTGGAGGAACTGAAAGACCGCTTTGTGGATTTGGTCGAAGATCGGCTTCAAACTGAAAAAGAATTTCTACAACAATCGCTACAGCAGATGAAACAAGGTGTTCGACAAATGGTGAGCACTCAAAACAACCGGTTCGAGATGACGAGCTTCAGGCTAAAAAAAGCCATACCAAGTTTTTTTAACCTGAAAGATCAGCAACTTCGGCAGCACAAATACCTGATTGAAAAATTGGGAACCGGCCATGTGAATGAACAACAACATTTGCTATGTCGAAAACTCGACAACCTGCAATTTTTTATTCAGCGGCAACTTCGGATTAAAAACAACCACTTGCAACAAACACAGCAAGAGCTAAAAATACGCTTGGCAAACAGCTTAAAATCGCAAGCCAATAAATTAACTAATTTTGAAGAAAAGATTCGACTAGTTGACCCACATTGGGTTTTAAAACGTGGCTACAGCCTGACATATAAAAATGGGGAGTTGGTGAAATCGATCCACCAATTAGAGGAAGGCGATAAACTGACGACGCAACTCGCCGATGGAAAAGTGAAAAGTAAAATTGAAAAACAATAGCTATGGCAGCAAAAAAATTAACCTACCAGGAAGCCGTCAACGAAATTGATGAAATCCTTGAAAAAATAGAAAACGAAGAGTTGGACGTGGACGAATTGTCCACCAAAGTCAAGCGGGTCTCTACGCTCATCAAACTTTGTAAAGACAAACTGCACAAAACAGAGGAAGAGGTTGAAAATATTCTGAAAGAGATGGAAGAATAAACTTTCGTTTCAATCAAAATAAGAAGGGAACATGGCATTGTAATGCCATGTTCCCTTTTTGTATTCAGGCTATCATCGAAAAGCGCTCTGTGAAATGGGCTCTTCGTATAGTCCCCAAAGCCTGTTGTCGACTTTGTAAGTCCCCTTCTATTTCTCTTTTTTAAACTTCAATTCTACTCGTCTGTTTTTCTGCATATTTGCAGGAGATGTGTTTGGTACAACCGGCTTGGTTTCTCCAAACCCTTTCACGTCCAAAATCCGATCGGCAGCAATGCCATGCTCTTTAAAATAGCTGGCCACTGCCTTGGCACGATGGATGGAAAGTCGCATATTATAGCTTCGGAAGCCCGGCTGTCCGTATGCCCATAG
>DATFMO010000350.1:0-2339 GCA_035266925.1 Sunxiuqinia sp.
TGGGATGGCAAAATGAACCTGTTCCGCGCTCTGAAATTGATGTACCTGAAAAAGAAAAAGGTCGTCAATCGTTGTAGAGTCATTGTGATGGGAGTGGTTCCGAAATTTCAAAAATCAGGGATCGAATCAGGCATTTTTTATCATTTAAGACAAGTGCTTCTCAGAAAAGATTGGTATGATGAAATGGAGCTGAGTTGGGTAGGTGATTTCAATCCTAAAATGATTTCGCTGTTTGAAGCTGTTGGTGGCAAAAAGGCGATCACACATGTCACACTGCGGTATTTGTTTGACCGGGAACAGGAATTCCAGCGACTACCTATCATTCATGATTAATAAAGTCATCCTATTTCAATTAATAATGTTGTAAATTGCACGACGAAAACATTCTTCAGTAAAAATGCGCTTAACGACAGTTCAGGACAAAGAAACGACGAAACTATTTCACCGGGTTCCTCATTTAATTTATCGTGAAGATAAAAATTGGGCTGCACCGCTTGAGTCCATGGTGGAGGATGTATTTACACCGGAAAAGAACCCTTCATTTAAAAACGGTGAAGCAATTCGCTGGGTGCTGACTGGCGATGATGACCAGTTGAAAGGGCGAATTGGCGCTTTTGTTAATTACGACAAGGCAAAAACCTTTGAACAGCCAACCGGTGGTTGCGGTTTTTTTGAGTGCATAGATGATCAGCAAGCTGCTGACTTGTTGTTTGATGCTGCCCGCGACTGGCTGAAAGAACGCGGTATGGAAGCGATGGACGGCCCGGTGAACTTCGGTGAAAACTACATGAACTGGGGCTTGCTGGTCGATGGATTCGTGCCACAGGGGTTTGGAATGCCCTACAATCCTAATTATTATCAGAAGTTGTTTGAAAATTACGGGTTCAAAGTTTATTTCGAACAATACAGTTATCATTTAGATACCACCTTGCCGGAATTGCCGGATCGGTTTTGGAAAGTTGCGGAGTGGGTAGCCAAAAAGCCGCAATTTAGCTTTGAGCATTTTTCGTGGAAGAAAAAGGAAAAATTCATCGATGACTTTGCCAATGTATATGACAGTGCCTGGCGTTTTCACGAGCATTTTAAGCCTATGGACAAAGACGATTTACGCGATTTTCTGAAATCAGCCAAGGCAATTTTGGAAGAAGAATTTATTTGGTTCGCTTACCATGAAGGAGAACCCATTGCTCTTTTTGTGATGGTGCCCGATATCAATCAAATTCTGATCCATCTGAATGGAAAAATGAATTTGTGGAACATCCTCAAATTTATGTGGTTGAAGCAACGCAAAACGATGACGCGCACCCGCAGCCTGATTATCGGTATCGTGCCGAAGTTTCAACGCTCTGGTGTTGATGCGGCTATGTTTTGGCACCTTCGTCCCGTGATGTACCGCAAAAACTGGTACAAAGAGATGGAGCTTAGCTGGGCCGGCGATTTCAATCCCAAAATTGTGTCGCTTTACAAATCGGTTGGCGGCAAGCATGCTAAAACGCATTATACCATGCGGTATTTATTTGATCGCAGCAAACCATTTCAAAGAGCCCCGATTATTGGTGAAGAATAATTCTGTATGTTGGCTAAACTGGGTGTTTTTGGTTCAGGAGGCACAACTTTAAATTTCAATTCAGGATAAACATTGAAAAACAACCCAATAAAAGGTAAAAAAAGCTTTGGATTTTTAGAAACAGTATATATCTTTGCAACCCGATTGAAATAATGTTGAAAAAGAATCAGCAATGAAAAAAGAAATACATCCGGAAAGTTATCGCTTAGTAGCGTTCAGAGATATGTCAAATGGCCAGGTTTATTTGACAAAATCAACCGTTAATACCAGAGAAACTGAAGTGATTGACGGAGTTGAATATCCATTGGTAAAAGTGGAAATTTCAAGTAGTTCTCATCCATTTTATACTGGTAAAATGAAGTTGGTTGACACGGCAGGACGTGTTGACAAGTTCATGAACCGTTATAAAAAACACATGGATTCGCGCAAAAAATAATTGATACAATTATAAATGATCCAAAGCTTCGCTTTTTGCGGAGCTTTTTTTTTGCTTTACATTTGATGCTTGCTCATGAAGAATTACATATTATTCGATAGTCAGGAACGAAATCATTTTTTGCCACTTTGTTTTACCCGGCCGGTTGCCGAACTGCGAGTTGGTATTTTGACCATTCGGGAGAAGTGGGAGAGAAGACTTCCTGGTAATTATTCATGGCGAACACAAGCTTATTTGCTGACTAAATACCCTGAGAAGATCACTGACCAGAATATTCTTATCAACGCACATTTATGTCCGACCGATGAATTAATCAGTCGTTTGAAAGAATTGAAT
>DATFMO010000351.1:0-6153 GCA_035266925.1 Sunxiuqinia sp.
ACCTTCAATAAGCGGTCGTTATCGGATCAAAGGATCAGGTAATCCTTGGGCTGAATTTGCGTTTAGTGAAGGAATTGCTACCCTGAATCTTGTTCCGGGGCAAACTTACTCCATGGATGCAAAGATGGGCGAGGATACTTACACCTTCGATTTTCCAACCGATGCCAGTAAAGTGAGCACAGTCGTTGGACAGGCCCTGGTCGATATCCCTGAACTGGATGACCTGAATGTTGATTTCAGAACGAATAGTGACGGGCAAAATGTTATTGATATCGAGGTGGTATTCAAGGACGGAAATTGCCCAATGTAATTGATTGCTGTTGTAAAGTAAAAAACATCACTTTCATAAGGAGATCATGATAACAAAGCATTTGGTTATCATGATCTCCTTTATTGTGAAAAGTCGTCATCGTCGGTCATCTTTTTATTTTTTCCCTGAACGTATATCCGAACAACCGATCAAACTGAAATAGGAGAACAACAGCAATGCCGATTTGCAGGAATAGTGCAATTTCTTTTGCGGGAATTCCCTTGAACAGATCGTTCAGGTTGGCTGTCATATTGGTAATCAGGAGTCCGAAAAACAGCCCGAGGAAGAAGAAAATCCAGGCTACGCCAATATTTTTGGAAACTGTTTGCTTGTGCTGTTTTTCCGAATAGATTTTATCCATTAAGCGATCTTCAAAATCGGCAAATGGCATTTCAACCACGGAGTGCTTCATCAGGTCTTTCAGTAATTGTTCTTCTTGCTGATTATCATTCATTGCTTTCAATTTTAGGAGCTTTCAACATTAATTTTCGAACAACTTTAAGCATGTTTTTTCGTGCCCGGTGCAGGATCACCCGGACATTGGCCTCGGACCATCCAGTGATTTCGGAAATAGTTTTTGAATCCTGATCTTCCAAATAGAACAAACGCAAGGCAAGACTTTCTTTCGGAGATATCAATTTTAAGGCCTCTTCCACCAAAAAGCGCTTTTCTTCAGTCGCCATTTCATCCATGTTCTCATCATCAAGATCCGTATCGGTAAACTCGTCTTTGTACACCAAATGTTTCTTTTTCTGGCGAAGCTGTTGAAAAGCCTCATTCACCACAATCCGGTAAAACCAGGTTTTAAAACTGGAGCGCCCTTTGAACAATTTTAGGTTCCTGAAAACCTTGATGAAAGATTCCTGGACGACTTCTTCAGCCCAAAATTCATCCTTAACTACCGAAATAGCCAATGTAAAGGCCAAGTCTTTGTAGCTTTTCACAAAGTACCTGAATCCTTCCGTATCGCCATCTAGAACTTTCTGGATGTAAAAGTCGTCCATTAATATCAATTGTTTTTAGGCCTGTCGATATAGTGAGCGATCACCATCGCTATTCCACCAAAAAGCAGGACAAATGCAAAAATGGCACCTCCATCTGTTTTATTGATTAGGTTTTCCCACATCGGATTTAATGTCAAGATCATAATAATAGTGAGTCCAACTCCAATGCCTGTAACCAACATGCCCAGTTTTAACCACGGGAAACGGATTTTAAATTCCCTTTTTGCATAGATTTCGGTAACATCTTTGTCTCGTTCAATTAAAGACATACGTTCTTTGTTGCGGGCTTTTAAAAAATAATACCAACCTAAAAAGATACTGGTAAAAAAGCCAAGCCAAACAAGTGCTAGTGAAAATCCATTCATGATGTGAAGTTTTAAAGTTTGCCCCTTGGATGCAAGCTAAGAAGAAATGTTACAACATAGAATGATTATTTAGCTTGTATTTTCTAAAGGTTGTGTCGAAACCAAGTATTCAAATGACTGTTTCCAGATTGAATACTTTTAAAATTCTTGACCAGTTTACTTCCTGAGAATTCTTTGATTTGGGCTAAACTAGGATATCTAGTAATTAAACTATGGAATATAGTTTTAAAACTAGAAAATATAGTTATATTTGAATAAATCTTATTAGTCATGAAGCATCTTACCAACCGCGAAGAAGAAATTATGGAAATCTTTTGGGAAAAAGGTTCCCTGTTTGTAAAAGACATCATTGAATTCCTGACTGATCCAAAACCGCATTACAACACCATTTCAACCATTGTGCGCACATTGGAAGAAAAGGGGTTTGTTAGCCACGAACAGTTTGGAAATACACACCGGTATTTTGCCGCAATTTCTCGCGAGGAATTCAGCAAAAACTCAATTAAAAATCTGGTGAGCAAATATTTCGACAAGTCATACGCTTCGGTGGTTTCCATGTTTGTGGAGGAACAAAAGATTACAACCGAAGAAATTCAGGAGTTGATCCGTCAGGCCGAAGCTCGCAACCAAAATCCAAGCGCGACTTGAAGTCGTGCTCGGACTAAAAAGCCAGGGAAAATGAATACATTTTTAATATTTCTGCTGAAATCGACATTGAGTTTAAGTTTGCTTTATCTGGCATTCCGACTCCTAATGAGGGAAGAGACTTTTTTCAAACTCAGCCGGATGGTCTTGTTGTTCATGGTATTGATAGCGGTTACAATTCCTTTTATCCACTCACCGCAAATGTTTCAGCAGATTAAAACGGTGCAATTGAAACCCATTTTTCAAAGTCAATCCGTTTTTGAAGATCCGAAACCAACAACGGCATCACCGGGAGCAATTCTGCCTTCTGCTCTAGTTCCAGAACCCTTTCAAACGTTCACTATTTCTTACAAGACTTTAATTTTTTATGTTTATTTTTCCGGTGTTATCGTTTCATTCCTGATTTTGATTTACAGCATTATCTCTGTATTGCTTTTGTTCAGGAAAGCCCGAAAAATCAAACAGGATGGTATTTGCCTGCAAATAGTTTCCGGCGACATTCCTGCCTTTTCGATTGGCCACAGCATTCTGATTTCGCAATACGATTACGAAACCAATTCCGAAGCCATTATTGCCCACGAATCGTCGCATATCAGGCTGGGGCATTTTTACGATCTAGTGCTGATGGAAACGATCAAAATCATCTTCTGGTTTAATCCGTTGGTTTATCGCATGGTTCGTGACCTGAAAGAAATTCACGAGTTTCAGGCCGACGACTACACCCTCAGTTCCGGCATCGATGCAACTCAATATCAATTACTAATTATTCAAAAATGTGTCGGGCACCAAAAGTTCGCACTTGCAAACAGTTTTAATCATTCACACATTAAGAAACGCATCGCTATGATAAACAAGAGAAAATCAAGTAAAGCAAAGATTTGGAAGATGGTGGCTTTTCTTCCTCTACTGGCCTTGTTGCTGATGGCTTTCGGCAAGACGGGTAAAAGGATCTCTTCAAGTCAAGGCATGTATTATTCTGCTTCGACAGATTCCTTAGCAAATTTGGACGGAAGCAAATTTTAATATGGGACAAATAAACGAATGGGTGCTTGCAGGAAAAATACCCGATCTGTCAACCTGGTATAGCTGCGTTATAGATATTGATAAAGTATCAAAGTTGCACGTAAATTCCCTTTATGAACCGATGAGTCTGGAAAAAATACCTGATCTCGTCCGTACCTATTTTGATTATGATTTTGCTGACAATAACACCAAGCAGCATTTTATGAAAATTGCAATTAATGGTCATGAGGAAATGATGCCCAAATGTGCATTTATAATTTCAAGTGATGCAGAAACTCCCATGAAGGATTACCAAAAGCTTCTGAATGTCATTGGGCGGACAATATTAGAAATTCGAGATAAATATGCTCGTAGGATCTTCAATTTTTCATATGCGAAATCGACGTTGCCTCAACAAGAGGATATCGATGTTTTGGTCCCTTCGGTTGCAAAATATCTTCAATCGCCGCTTGATCTGGCAAAGAGATTAAAGATTGCTCCGCATGCAGGGATGTCAGTCGTAATTTGGAAAGATGGCATGTCTGTTGACGGTAAATTATGCACGATTGACGATTTGCCCATGAAAAGAACAGAATGGATAGAAAGTCATCCAGAGCAGAAATTTAATATCAGGGTTACAACAAAAGGTGGGGTGCCATTAGACAAACTTAATAAAGTCTACCGTGAGTTAGGTTTAAAAAATCCACTACCAATGTTTGTTGAACAGATGCCGGAATTTCCTGGCGGACAATTGGCTATGAGAAGATTCATTGCCAATAATGTGAAATACCCGAAGGAAGCAATGGAAAACCGAATTCAGGGCACTGTCAAGGTGAATTTTATTGTGAATAAAGAGGGAGAAGTTGAGAATCCGATCATTATTCGAGGAATTCATCCGACGTTGGATGAAGAAGCTAAAAGAGTAATTTTGCAAATGCCCCGTTGGAAGCCCGGTCGACAAAAAGGAGAACTGGTAAGTGTTGATCTGACTGTTCCTGTCACATTTGAACTTCAATAAAAGTATACCTTTTCTAGAGAAACTTTTTGTTCTATTTATTGACAATTCGAAAAGAGTATTGATAGATCATTTGAGCACTTTTGTATTAAGACAATCAAATCTTTTTCTTAATAATCGTAAAAAATTCGACGTTTAAATTTTCATTTTAAAATTAAATTGTCATATTTGCAGGAAATCATTGGAAAATGACACGAATTAACTCTATTTCTATTCTCGGTATTCTACTCGGTATTCTACTTTGGATGCGGTAATGAGAATGGTATGGAGTAATTAATATAAAAAATAAACATAGAGCCATTCTCAAAAGAGGATGGCTTTTTTCATGCGATAAATTATTAAAAACAGATCATAAACAAATCATTTCATCATGAGCGACAGATTGTACATTTTTGACACCACTTTGAGAGATGGGGAGCAAGTTCCCGGGTGTCAGTTAAACACGGTTGAGAAGATTGAAGTGGCTAAGGCGTTGGAGGAATTAGGGGTCGATGTAATCGAAGCCGGATTTCCTGTTTCCAGCCCGGGTGACTTCAATTCAGTAGTCGAAATTTCAAAAGCGGTGACTTGGCCAACCATTTGTGCCCTTACCCGCGCAGTAGAAAAAGACATTGATGTTGCTGCCGAAGCCCTGAAATTTGCCAAAAAGGGGCGGATTCATACAGGGATTGGAACATCACCTTACCATATCTACAACAAACTCAATTCAACCCCTGAGAAAATTCTCGAACGTGCTGTCGCTGCGGTTAAATATGCCAAAAAGTATGTTGAAGATGTCGAATTTTACGCGGAAGATGCAGGGCGTTCAGACAATGAATACCTGGCAAAGGTTGTAGAAGCCGTCATCAAAGCTGGTGCGACTGTAGTCAATATCCCTGATACGACAGGTTATACATTACCCTACGAATTCGGTGAAAAAATCAAGTACTTGTTTGACCATGTCAAGGGAATAGAAAAAGCGATCATCTCGACACACTGTCACAACGACCTGGGAATGGCAACTGCCAACACGATAGCCGGGGTTATGAACGGTGCTCGTCAGGCAGAGGTAACCATCAACGGAATTGGTGAACGTGCCGGAAATACATCACTGGAAGAAGTCGTGATGGCACTGAAAAGTCGTTACCAGGTGTTGAATATTGATACCAACATCAATACAAAAAATATCTTCAAAACCAGTCGTTTGGTTTCTAACTTGATGAATATGCCTGTTCAGCCGAACAAAGCGATTGTGGGACGCAACGCGTTTGCACACTCTTCGGGTATTCACCAGGATGGTGTGTTGAAAAACCGCGAGAATTACGAGATCATCGATCCGACAGATGTGGGAATCAACGAATCGTCCATCGTGCTGACTGCACGAAGTGGACATGCAGCCCTGAAACATCGGTTGGAAGTGATGGGATTCGAATTGAGTAAAGAGGAATTGGATGAGGTTTACCAGAAGTTCCTGGATTTGGCTGATAAGAAGAAAGATATCCGCGATGACGATGTGGCAGCTTTGGTTGGCGGTGCCGAGCATAAAGAGCGTCGTATTAAATTGGACTTCCTGCAGGTGGTGACCGGAAAATCATTGTTACCAATGGCCAGTGTACGTTTGGATATTGCCGGTGAGAAATTTGATGCAACAGCATCCGGAAACGGTCCGGTTGATGCAGCCATCAATGCAGTTAAACAAATCATCCGCAGACAGGTTACATTAGAAGAATTTTTGATCCAGGCGATCACTCGTGGTAGCGACGATGTGGGTAAAGTTCACATGGAATTGGATTTTGAAGGCGTAAAATATTTTGGTTTCGGTGCTCACACTGA
>DATFMO010000352.1:0-2489 GCA_035266925.1 Sunxiuqinia sp.
CTGTTAGGTGCTGCAGATGAAATTTGGCTAGGTTGTGCTCGTGAATATAATTGACTGATTGGTTGTAGTTGTACTTTTCAAAACTGTAATAAATACCCACAATTTCTGACTCGCCAATAAAAAGGATGTGGTTGTCAAGCAGGTATTGCATGGTCCTGATGTTCTCGACCGTTGGATGGGTAATTAAGATGTATGTTTTGCCAGCTTCTCCACCATTTTTAAAATAGTCCTGAGCAGATGCTGATAAATGAACAAATAAACTAATTATCAATGCAACAAGAAACGCGCATCTATTCATTTTCATACACATTAGTTTGGTTAAATGAGGTGATGAATTTAATATTTTTCCACGAGATGTTAAAAAATGTTATCAACTAACTTTTTTATTATTATTTTTAAAAATCCAAAAACTAAGAAAACGAATTCGTATGTCTTTAAAATTGTTTCTGCTGAGTTCCTTTGGCGGCATTAAACCCACTTCGAAAATAGAAGCTGAAAGAGATTCCCTTTTGAAAGATTACCAGGTTGTTACAGGGGTTGAAAAATCGGAAGAATTGAAAGAGCTGTTGGCTTTGGAGGAGAAGGTCAATTCTGAGTCGTTTAAAAAAATGAAAGCTGAATTGAAAGCTCTGAAGTTTAAAGGTAGTGAAGAAGAAAAGCAGTTGAAGCAATTTCAGAAGCTTGAACGCAACAAAAAACTTCGAAAATTTTATGACACCCTGGGCTCAGAGGCATTAAAACGCTACGAAGAGTTGAGAGATGGCAACAAATTGGACCGCTATTTTGAGCTTGAAAAAATGATTGAGAAAGGTGTTAATGGCGACGAAGAAAAATCAAAAGCCTTGAAAAGTGAGTTTAAGAAGTTAAAAGAATCGGCTGATGTCGCTTTTCTGCATAAATACCCGAAATCTTCGGCATACAAAAATTACGTACATATTCTGAAGTCGGACGAAAAACGGAAATATGAAGAGCTGAAAGAGATTCTTAATTCCAACGAATTTAAGGAGCGCAAGGCCTACCTGGAAGCTCCCGATAAATGGGAGAAAACAGAAGAATACAAAGAAGAACAACGCTATCAGGAGTTGAAAAGCCAACCGGAGATGGCCACCTATTTCAAATACAAGGATTCGTCAGATTTTGATTTCTTTAAAAATTATGATTTGGTTTTTGAAGATACCTTTAGTGCTTCGGATTTGGATACCAGCAAATGGAAAACCATCAGTTCGTGGGCCGAAAAGACCGTTGGAAAGAACTTTTCGCAGGAAGGGGATTTGCATGCCTATGACGATGGCAAAAACATTCACTTGAAAAGTGGACGACTGCAAATCCAGGTGAAGCGCGACAAGGTTGCTTCACTGGTTTGGAAGCCGGTCTTTGGATTTGTTGAGCAGGAGTTTGATTATTCAACGGATATCATCACTTCGAATGGCCTGTTTGATGTAAAATATGGCATACTCGAAGCAAAAATAAAATACCAACCAGATAAAAATTTTCAGGATGTTTTTTACCTGGGAAGTGAAGACAACTCGGTTCGCTTGAACTTGTTGGAGTCGGGCACGCATAGTCAAATTGGTGTTAGCACAACAAACGATGGACAGGTGAAAAACGATGCTTTGTCTTTGTCTGGTTTGTCTGCCGGAAAAGATTATGTTTTCCGGCTGGAATGGGAGCAGGGCAAACTCGTTTGGAAAGTGAATAACAAAGAACTGTTTGCGGTGCAATCAGGTATTCCATCTGAAGCCCTACACCTGACGTTGACATCGATGGTTTTGCATGACAGTAGCAGTTTACCGCATAATTTTGATGTCGATTGGATTCGGATCTACCAAAAGAAAAAATAAGAAGGAAAATTCCAATCCGCCAGCTGGCGGACAAAATCCAAATCTCAAAGAATGACACCTGAAATTGTAAGGCCACGATATGTCGTGGCCCTGCTGGATTGTCGGCTATACAAAATTCCAAATCCCAATCCCGATAATTATCGGGACCAAATTCCAAAATAAAAGGCCGATTTATCATTGACCAATGACGAGTTACCAATCACCAATCACTAATGACCAATGACAATTTTCAATATCCTCGGTTATTGAACATGACAAATCCAAAGCTTAACGCAACGTAAAATTGCGGATTGGATTTTTCAAAGTAGTTTATGGTGAAGCTAAGTGGCCCAAGTGCCGACTGGTAGACAAAACCACCCATTCCCATAAATTTAAGGGTTGAAAATTGCTCCGGATCATAAGCTGCAGTCAGGTTGCCGACTTCATTGATTCGGCGAACCGGGGCAAATCCATAGCCTTCTAACCTAAAATGTAGCTGGTTGTTCAACTGGATAATCGTTTTTAATCCCGCTGCTAAATACTTGTTGGCCCGGTATTTTCGCAGAAACATCGTTTTGCTGAATGGTGTTGGAGTAAAGGCCTGTGCAGCCAACAAGGTGGATGTGTAGTTGTTAAACACAGCTTTGTTACTGTAAACACCTTCGCCAT
>DATFMO010000353.1:0-12574 GCA_035266925.1 Sunxiuqinia sp.
GGGAGAGCTACAATACCTACAATAACACCTGCAAAGACATCTTTTGATAATTGTTCCCGGCTATAGCCCTGTTTCAATACGCTAATTAATTTGGGGTAAAATATATTTCTCACAATGTAATCCTGTATTTTAATTGGAGCCGCAAAAATAAGCACATTTTGACTCTGTTATTCACTTGAACAGGTTTAATTTGAGAAATATTCAATTGTCCTTTATTAACCTAAAATTATCTTTTTAGTTTTCTTAACACTCTATTGATCATAATCGGAATGCCTTTTTGTTTTCAAATACTATTTTTGCATCGCTACGTTGAAATTATCAATTAAATAAACAGGAGTAGAAGATGAAGTTAGAGGGGATGATTTTATTTAATTTAGGATTCAATTTTCAAGAGTTGGGTGTCAAGCCGGTTCAAAAAATTACGAAAGATTTCATTCAATCAAATTGGGAAAAGCTAAAGCTGAAATTTGGCATTAACAAGAAAGTTCCTAAAGAAATTCAATCTCATTTTTATACGGCAATCGGTTATTATCCCGAATTGAAAGATATCAACATCAAGGTTCGATATGGTAAAATTAAAACCACAATGCAATGTCGTCCCCGTTGGGATTTCCTATTCCATAAGAAGGAAAATCGTTCCTACGTCATCTATATTGGCAATATGATTAAGAACGATCACGGCATTCTATACAAGAATTTGCCGCTGAATGCACAAATAGGAGTGATGGGACATGAGTTGGCTCATATTGTCGATTATCGGTCCATGAATAACCTAAAGATGATTCAATTTGGCATCGATTACCTAAAATCGACTAGGAAAAAGGAAATTGAAAACCGGATCGATTTAATTGCGATTCAGCGTGGACTTGGATATCAAATCAAGGATTTCTCCAAATATGTATTTGAAGACTCTGGTGCATCGTTCGAATACATCAAATATAAAATGAGGTTTTATTTCAAACCGAATCAGATCAATGATATTTTAGCAGTGAGTCCAATTTACAGCAATTCGTATTGAAAGCTAAACGATTGATTTGAGTTACTCCAACTTATTCTTTATTTGTAGATTGCTGTCCTTTTGACAGAACGCAATTGTAATGTATTCGTATAATTGATTAACCTTTAAACGTTTACATTATGAAAAGACCCTACTTCGCTCTACTTCTGACCACGATTCTATTTGGCGCTTCTCAACATGGAGCCGCTCAGGAATTGTCGATCCACCAACAGAAAGACATTAAAAATCAGGTGGATGAAATCTTCACCGAAATGGTCTCCTATGCTGAAAAATTGAACTACGATCAATTGACCGATCGCGTTGATGACCGCTATCACGCCGGGTTTATCGTCAACAATCAATACTACGCAGATTATTCCTCGCTCGTTGATGTTGTTAAAGCTGGATCACAAGGTGTGACTAAGCAAACCATTTCGATTGGTAAAAAGAAAATTACCGTGTTGTCAGAACGATTGGCCTTGCTGACCACATCAGGGATTACGGATGTGACTCTCAATGATGGACGAAAGTTTAAGGTGAACTTCTATTGGTCGTTCATCTATCAGAAATTTGGAGACCAATGGAAAGTGATCCATTCACATCAATCTCGGAGCAGTTAATTTGACCGGGAATATTTTTTTGGCAACAACTGAACATTCGATTTCCCCTCACCGATAACAATCAAAAAACCCCACAGAAACAATCTGCAGGGCTTTTCATTTTATTTCGAGTTACTTTTAATCGTATCTAGCTCAGGAATTCGTTAACAGCAGCAGCGGCTTCTTTTCCTGCCTGGATGGCATGAACAACCAAACTGGCGCCTTTCTCAACGTCACCGGCAGCAAATACTTTTTTAATCGAGCTTTGTTTTTGCTTGTTGACTTTCACGTTTCCACGAGTATCATAGTCAATGCCAAGTGCATCGAGCAAACCGTTGTGAACCGGTTGAGTAAACCCCATGGAAAGCAATACTAATTCAGCTTTCAGGATTTGCTCCGTTCCCGGAACTTCTTCCATCATCCAACGGCCATTTTTATCTTTCTCCCATTTAACTTCAACAACTTCAGCTTCTTTGACTTTGCCTTTTTCACCAATCAAACGTTTGGTTGAAAGTGCCCATTTCCGGTCGCATCCTTCCATATGAGAGCTTGAAGTACGCAGAGTATTGGGCCAGTAAGGCCATGGATCATTGTCGGAGCGTGTTTCTGCGGGCTTTGGCATGATTTCAATTTGGGTAACACTAGCTGCTTTCTGACGGATTGAAGTACCAACACAATCAGAACCGGTATCACCACCACCAACAACCAAAACATGTTTACCTTCAGCGGAGATACGATCAGCGTCGGCAACTTTTTGACCAGAAATCACTTTGTTTTGCTGGGTCAGAAATTCCATGGCAAAATGGACGCCATCGAGGTCACGACCTTCGGTAACCAAATCACGAGGATTTTCAGCTCCCATTGCCAAAACAACTGCATCGTATTCATTGAGCAATTCGTCTTTGGTTACATCTTTACCAACGTAAACGCCAGTTTTGAATATAATACCTTCTTGCTCGAAAATATTCAAACGACGATCGATAAGTCCTTTATTCAATTTGAAATCAGGAATACCATAGCGAAGCAATCCGCCAATTGCATCGTTTTTCTCGAGAACAGTTACCTCATGGCCAGCACGGTTCAAAAGATCGGCCGCCGACATTCCGGCAGGACCGGAACCGATGATGGCTACTTTTTTGCCTGTCCGAATCTCAGGTGGGTTTGGCTTAATAATTCCCAGATCGAATGCTTTTTCAACTGTGGAACATTCATTTTCACGAATCGTAACCGGTTCGTTGTGAATCGCCAGCACGCAGGCTTTTTCGCACGGTGCCGGGCAAACACGACCGGTAAATTCGGGAAAGCTGTTGCTTGAATGCAAAATCTCGTATGCTTCGACAGGATTCTTGCGGTAAACAGCATCCTGCCATTCTGGAATTTTACTTTCCACCGGGCATCCCCAGTGACAGAAAGGAACACCACAGTCCATACAACGGGCGGCTTGTAATCTTCTATCCTCCTCGTTCAGGGTCTGTTCAACCTCCCCATAGTCGTATATTCTTTCGTTTAAAGGTCTATAGCCACTTTCTTTGCGTGCTACTTTCATAAAACCTCTTGGATCTCCCATAATTGTATCTTTCTTTTCTTGTTATTCAATTGGTTCTTTAACTCTTATTCGTGACGAGAAGGGTCGTCTTCTGTCAACTGTAATTTGCGTTCCAGTTCTTTCAACTTCATTTCCTCCAGCACTTTCTTGTACTCGAACGGAATTACTTTCACGAACTTCGGCAGGTATTCTTCCCAGTTAGTTAGAATTTTTGCCGCTAAAGAACTTTGAGTATATAAGAGATGTTTGTTGATCATTCCCTGCAGTTCATCGATGTCTCCACGATCTTCCACAGTAGAAAGTTCAACCAAACCTTTGTTACAATAATAATCGAAATCGCCGTCCACATCCAGCACGTAGGCAATACCGCCGCTCATACCGGCTGCAAAGTTACGGCCTGTTTTTCCAAGCACCGCTACACGGCCACCGGTCATGTACTCACAGCAGTGGTCTCCGGTTCCTTCAACAACAGTTTTGGCTCCTGAGTTACGCACACAAAAACGTTCACCGGCAACTCCCCGAATGTAACCTTCACCTCCGGTTGCGCCATAAAAGGTCGTGTTACCAATGATGATGTTATCTTCAGGTTTGAACGATGATCCTGTTGGCGGAACCACTACGATTTTGCCGCCTGACAACCCTTTACCGATGTAGTCGTTCGCATCACCTTCCAAACGGAAAGTCAATCCTTTTGCAAGGAATGCTCCGAAACTTTGACCAGCAGTTCCCTGAAAAGTACAGTTGACAGTATCTTCAGGAAGTGCCTCTTCGCCATAGCGTTTTGAGATTTCTCCGGAAAGCATGGCTCCAGTTGTCCGGTCAGTATTTTTAATTGGGTATGAAATCCAAACTTTTTCTTTCCCTTTGATGGCTTTGTTGGCATCCAAAATCAGCTTGTGATCGAGGTGATCTTCAATTGATTTCAGGTTTGGATAGGTATTGTGAATATCGTATTCCTGTGCTTCTTTCGGCATGAACAACAGTTCTGAAAAGTCGATGTTCTTCATTTTCCAGTTGCCAACTGTCTCATCTACTTCCAGCAAGTCAGCACGGCCCACGATATCTTCGAATTTGCTGAATCCCATTTCGGCTAGGTGCTCGCGAATTTCGTCAGCGACAAAGCGGAAGAAGTTTACCACGAATTCTGATTTTCCAATGAAACGTTTCCGTAACTCTTTATCCTGGGTTGCGATACCGGCAGGGCAAGTGTTCATGTGGCATTTACGCATCATAATACAGCCCATAGTGATCAGGGCAGATGTTGAGAATCCAAATTCTTCACCTCCAAGACAAGCCATGGAAACCACGTCAGTACCGGTTTTCAATTGTCCGTCAACTTGTAGTTTAACACGGCCACGCAAGTTGTTCATTACCAGTGTTTGTTGTGTTTCTGCAATACCCATTTCGGCAGGAAGTCCGGCATGTTTGATTGAGCTGGCAGGGCTTGCGCCAGTACCACCCTCACCCCCTGAAATGATGATCAGATCAGAGAATGCTTTCGCAACACCGGCAGCAACAGTTCCTACACCGTTTTCTGCAACCAGTTTTACAGATACTTTGGCTTTCGGGTTGGTCACTTTCAAGTCATAGATCAACTGGGCCAAATCCTCAATGGAATAAATATCGTGGTGAGGAGGAGGCGAAATCAAGGTTATTCCAGGCGTGGAGTTACGTGTTTTCGCAATGATTTTATTCACTTTAAATCCGGGCAGCTGACCACCTTCGCCTGGTTTTGCACCCTGGCAAACTTTAATCTGAAGTTCATGGGCGTTGGTCAGGTAGTTGCTGGTCACCCCAAAACGTCCGGAAGCAATTTGCTTGATGGCACTTTGCTTAAGTGTTCCAAAACGTTCCGGATTTTCACCACCTTCACCTGTATTGCTTCGACCACCAATGGTGTTCATGGCAATAGCCAGTGATTCGTGTGCTTCTTTACTGATCGATCCATAGGACATCGCACCTGTAACGAAACGTTTCATGATGTTTTCGACAGGCTCTACCTGCTCCAGTGGGATGGGATTCTTTTTGAATTTGAAACACCCACGGATAAATCCAGGCTTCTGATTGTCTTGCCTGATCAGGGCACTGTATTCTTTGTATTTTTTATAGTCGTTGTTACGGGTTGCCCATTGCAGCAATCCAATAGCTTCAGGATTCCACGCATGGTGCTCCCCATATTTTCGCCAGGCGTAAACACCTGAGTTCTCGAAACGGAATGGTTCCGGTGTATTGATTGTCTTAAAAGCTTCTTTGTGGAAACGACCGTATTCTTCAGCAATTTCTTCCAGGCCGATACCGCTCAAACGAGAAGCTGTTCCGGTGAAGTATTTGGCAATCAGATCGCGGTTCACGCCAAGTGCTTCGAACATTTGAGCTCCATGGTACGAACGGAGGGTAGAGATACCCATTTTCGACAAGATTTTTAGCAAGCCTTTATCAACTGCTTTGATGTAGTTTTTGCGGGCTTCTTTGTATTCAATTTCAATCTTGCCTTCTTTTACCAGGCGATCGATTGCTGCGAAAGCCATGTATGGGTTGATAACACTGGCACCGTATCCCAGCAACAAGGCAAAGTGGTTGATTTCGCGTGCTTCTGCTGTTTCAACAATAATACCAACCTGCATCCTTTTCTTTTTTGAAATCAGGTGGTGATGAACAGATGCAACAGCCAGCAATGATGGCATTGGTGCATGCTCATCGTCTACTTTTCGGTCAGACAGGATGATGAAATTCTTTTCGTCGTCAACTGCTTTTTCGGCCATTGCCAACATTTCATCAAATGCTTTTTTGAAACCTTTATAGCCATCTTTCACCGGGAAAACCATTGGAATGGTTTTGTGGGTGAACATTTCGTCTTTCAGGTCTTTTATTTTGCCAAGGTCGGTATTGGTGATTAGCGGACCATCGAACTTAATCAGTTTGCAGTGTTCCGGTGTTTCAACCAAAATATTTGAGTGCAACGAGCCAATGTAGTTAGTCAGCGCCATTACCAGTCCTTCACGAATCGGGTCGATCGCCGGGTTGGTAACCTGGGCAAATGTTTGTTTGAAATAGCTAAACAAAGACTGAGGCTTTTCTGAGAAAATCGCCAGTGGCGTATCATTTCCCATCGAGCTGGTTGGCTCTGCACCACCAATGGACATCGGTTGGATTAGATCATACATCTCTTCTTTTGAGTAATTGAAAACTTTGGCAAGTGTTTCAAAGCTGTCAATCTCCGAAGGAACACGTTGTTTTACTTTGATATCTTTCATGCGCATGCGGTTTTCTTTCAACCACATACCGTAAGGATTACGTTTGCTCAGTTGTTCCTTCACCTCGTTGTCAGGAATCATAATCCCCAGTTTCGTATCAACCAACAAGATTTTACCTGGACGTAAACGTCCTTTTTCTTTAATTTCTTCGGCCGCAAATTGCTGCGTACCAACCTCTGATCCCATTACGATCAGGTCGTTCTTAGTAATCACGTAGCGTGATGGACGCAAACCGTTACGGTCAAGAGTACCACCAATGTAACGTCCATCAGAGAATACCATTGACGCAGGACCATCCCATGGTTCCATGATCGTTGAGTGGTATTCGTAGAATGCTTTCAAACTCTCAGAAATCGGGTTCTTTTCATTGAACGACTCTGGAATCATCATACACAAAGCATGGTGTAGTGAACGTCCCGTGAGGTGTAAAAATTCCAACACGTTATCAAACGAAGCAGAGTCAGACTTGCTATCTTCGACAACGGGTAATATTTTTTTTAGATCTTCTCCAAAGATTTCTGACTTCAGTAGTGCTTCACGCGCTTCCATCCATTTCCGGTTACCTTTAACGGTATTGATCTCACCGTTGTGAGCGATCATGCGGAATGGTTGGGCCAAATCCCATGTAGGGAATGTGTTGGTACTAAAACGTGAGTGTACCAGTGCAATGGCTGATTTAAATTTGTCGTGTTGCAGGTCTTTGAAATATTCACTTAACTGAAAGGGGGTCAACATCCCTTTGTACACGATCGTTCTGGCCGACAAACTGGGTTGGTAAAAAGCCTCTCTCTGTTTCAGGTCAGAAGCAGAAACCGCTTTTTCCGTTAGTTTACGAATAATATAAAGTTTGCGCTCCAGCGCTTCTGGTTCCAGGTTTCCTTTTATAAATACCTGTTTGATGACCGGCTCAGTGCGTTTGGCAATTTCACCCGGTGCTGAAGTGTCAACCGGAACGTTACGGTAACTAATTAATTCGAGCCCCTCTTCTTTTATATGTTTTGACAGAATATCCAGACAGGTATCTGCTTCACTTTCCTGTTGAGGTAGGAATATCAATCCAGTACCATATTCACCTTGTTCAGGAACATTAATTTTCAGTACTGATTTAATGTATTCATGAGGAATTTGCATTAAAATACCGGCACCGTCACCAGTTGCATTATCGGCACTGGTAGCTCCGCGGTGGTCGAGGTTTTCCAACACTTGAAGTCCTCGTGTGACGATATCGTGAGAGGCTTTACCCTTGATATGGGCTACAAAACCAATCCCACAATTATCATGCTCATTGGCAGAACTGTATAGTCCTTGCGCTTTTGGAAATCTAAACTGCATCATTTATACATTTTTAATATTTTCTTCATCTGTCTCTCTCGGCCTTGTACCTGTATTTGAGGACAAGGCACAGCATTAGTAATTGAAAGTAAATTTCAACTACTATAAAACGTTAAGCTAAACCCACAAAATACTTATGAAGTGAAAGCAAAAATAGCCATAAAACAATTAACATCCAATTTTATAGGCTCCCGTATATGCTCGACAACATAGTTAAAATCCTTTACTTTTTAAATTCTATTTCATAATGAAGTGAAAGTCAAGATACTTACAAAAACATGACAAAAGTCACTACAAAAAAATGAGAATTTAGAAATAACATTTTATTAACAGACATTCCTTATTTCAGGAGCTTTTTTACAGCCGAATCTATTTTTTTAAAGTTAAATGAATCAATGACCTGATCCATTTTTGCTTGGATTTCGGGCAGGCACAAATTTCCTAAACTTCCGGCGTGGGAGTGATTCACTTGTTTGACAGGCTTATATTCACCAGCTTGAATTTGTTTTCCCACCTGAACATAGGCATCCCGAAAGGGAACGCCTTGCTGAACCAGTCGATTGACATCTTCAACACTGAAAACATACTTGTAGCGTTCATCTTCAAGGATATTGTCACGTATGGTCATTTCACCCAAGGCAAAATTGGCGATTTTCAAACAGCTTTGCAGCTCTTCAAAAGCGGGCAGAAACACTTCTTTAATAATTTGAAGATCGCGAAAATAGCCACTCGGCAGGTTATTGACCATTAGTGTGATTTGGTTGGGCAGGCCTTGCAGCTTGTTGCAATGGGAGCGGATCAGCTCAAACACGTCGGGATTTTTCTTGTGTGGCATGATACTGGAACCAGTAGTTAATTCGTCTGGCAAAGCTACAAAACCAAAGTTTTGGCTCATGAACAGGCAAACGTCAAAAGCCAGTTTGGATAAAGTAGCGGCAATGGATGCCATGGCAAAACTGACCGTCTTCTCCATTTTACCACGTCCCATTTGGGCATACACCACGTTGTAGTTCATCGAGTCGAATCCAAGCAGGTCAGTTGTCATCTGGCGGTCGAGTGGGAAAGAGGAGCCATAACCAGCAGCCGAGCCCAGGGGGTTTTGGTTGGTAATTTTAAACGCCGCCTGCAGCACTGTCAAATCATCGACCAGGCTTTCAGCATAAGCACTGAACCAAAGTCCGAACGATGACGGCATGGCCACTTGGAGGTGCGTGTATCCAGGCATCAGGTGATCTTTGTATTTTTCAGCCTGAGAGATTAGCGTCGCAAATAGCTCATTGCCAGATTCCACCAATTGACGGATTTCATCGCGGGCAAATAATTTAAGGTCAAGCAGAACCTGGTCGTTTCGAGAGCGTCCGCTGTGTATTTTTTTACCAATGTCTCCCAACTTTTCGGTCAGCATGGTCTCCACTTGTGAGTGAACATCTTCAACACCTTCGTCAATTACAAATGTGCCCTGGTTGGCCTTTTGGTAAATGGCTTTCATCTCCTTCAAAAGCTGATCGAGCTCGGCTTTTTCCAGCAAGCCAATTTTTTGAAGCATTTTTGTGTGAGCCATCGAGCCCAATACGTCAAATTTGGCCAGGAAAAGATCCAGTTCCCGATCTTTTCCAACTGTGAATTCTTCAATGAGTTGATTAACCGCAATGCCTTTGTCCCAGAGTTTCATTTATATTCTTTTTATTGTTGAAATTTTCATTTTTCATTTTCCAGATTTTACTGGAAAATCGACCCAAAGATACAGATTTTGGCAAGAAATTAATTGAAGAGGAGAATGTCGGAATTTCAGCTTTATTAATCTTAAAAAAAATGCCAACTTTACGCTTGTTAAATTTAACACGTACACCAGATTCATTCGATGGACAGTATCTTTGAGAATAAGCGTTTTCGTTGGATTTTTATAGTCATATTAGTAACTGCTTTGGTCAGTTATTTTTTTGGCTTTTTTATCGATGTCACCCGCGATGCCGGGAAATATGCAACGGTTGCCAAAGAAATTTTTCAGCATGGCAATTTTATCAATCTCACCATACATGGCACGCCGTATGACCAAAAGCCACCCATGTTATTCTGGTTGGGTGCCTTGGGGTTTTCCATCGGTGGTATTTCCAATTTCTGGTTTAAGTTTCCTGTTTTTCTACTCACACTGTTTGGTTTTTATTCGACCTATCGGCTGGGTAAAAGCATGTATAATAAAAACATGGGGATCATTGCCGCCATCCTACTGTTTTTCTCGCTGATGTACAGCTTGTATAGCATGGATGTACACACGGATACACCATTGCAGGCCTGGGTGGCGTTCGCGCTGTGGCAGTTGTACGATTTTATAAAGACACGAAAGACGATCCATTGCTTTTGGGGTTTTACCGGCATTGGCTTGGCTATGTTGTCCAAAGGGCCCATTGGTATGGCCATACCTGCTTTTGCTGTCGTTGGGCAAATCTTATTGAGCCGCAATTTCAAATCGATTCGCGACTATCGTTGGTACCTGGGAGTTTTATGGGCGTTGGTAGTGGCCAGTCCGGCACTGATTGGCTTGTACAACCAGTTCGGGTGGAATGGCATTGAGTTCTTCTTTTGGAAAAACAATGTGGGGCGCTTAACGGGAACCTATGTTGGGAGCAATAATACCGACTATTTTTTTTATGCCTATAATTTGGCTTTTATGTTTTTGCCTTGGTCGCTGTTGTTTTTCAGTGCTGCATTTATGGAATTTAAGCAGTTGATTCGAAACCGCTTTCGATCCACCGAATATTTTACGCTGGCCGGTATTTGGGTATTCTTCATCATCCTGTCGTTTTCGCGAAGCAAACTTCCCAATTACATGTTCATTTTGTTTCCACTGTTTGGTATTTTGGCAGCCAAGTGGATTGACATTGCTTTGACAAAGCTCAATCAATATTACCGGCGACTGGTTATCACACAAACAACGATCACCGTGTTGATGTGGTTAGGAATCGTCTTTTTGACTGTTTATTTGTTTCCACCTTCAACCAATTTATTTTGGGGGCTTTGGGTAGCACTGATTGGCTTGACCTTTTATGTTTTCAGAAGTGTGAAAAGCAAAGCCGCTCGCTTGTTATTGCCATCTATTATTGGCTTCAGTGCCCTGATTTTGTATATGAATGCAGTTGCGTTTCCGTTTATTTTTGAACATCAGGGGCCACCAAGGGCAGCACGTATTTATAATGAATTGGCTGAGAATGGAGAGAAGTTGTACAATTATCGGTACTGGCAGTACGAATTGTTCTTTTACAGTGAGCCAGAAGCTATTCAGATTGAAAACGGACAACAGCTGAAAGAAGTAGCACACACCTCAAAGGCTTGGATTTACACCGATGAACAGGGAATGAAAGATTTGAAAAATTTACATTGCCAAACAGATACAATCATCAAGTTGAACCATTTGGGGCTAAACCGGGGAGGGAAGTTTATCTGGCCTTCAAAACGGGAACAGGCTTTGCAACCTTATTACCTGGTTCAGGTGAAGTAGTTGCCATACTGGGTAAAACAGAAACAAGACCACATGAATTTATTTAAGAATCTCGAGAAGAAACATTATTTACTGCTGGCCGGTTGGTTGGTCATTAATATTATACAATCCATTTTTACCGAACTTCATGCTGATGAATCTTATTATTGGTTGTATTCGCAGCACTTGGCATGGGGATTTTTCGACCATCCACCTATGGTGGCTGTATTGATTCACCTGGGTTATTCAATAATGCACAATGAATTGGGCGTTCGAATTTTTATCCTACTCATTTCAACACTCACCGTGGCTATTCTGATGAATGAGTTGAACGAAAAGAAAGACTTGTTTTTCATGGCGTTATTTCTGCTGTCGTTCCCATTGATGCACACGCACATTGGTGGATTTATTGGATTGCCAGATATTCCCTTGGTGTTTTTCACCTTGTTGTTCTTTTTGGTATACCGGAAGTTTGTGGCTCAGCCAACTTATCAATTGTCGCTTTTATTGGGCGTGTTGGGCGCTGCCATGATTTTTAGCAAGTATCACGCATTTCTTGTCTTGGGGATGATCATCCTGTCGAATTTGAAATTATTAAAAAGCAAATACTTTTGGCTGACGCTCGTGGTGGCGTTGCTGCTGTTGTCGCCGCACATCTGGTGGCAAATTGACAATCATTTTCCAACCTTCAAATATCATTTACACGATCGGTCCAAACCGTTTCAGTTTAAATATGTGTTTAACAATTTGTTGAGCCAGTTGGTCATCATGGGGCCGCTCACCGGCTGGATCATTTTTTACAGCCTGAAATATTATAAGGTTGATCACGATCCGTTTCGGCGGGCCATCGTTTATAATATCGTTGGTTTTTATGTGCTCTTTTTTATCATGAGTTTTTGGAACCGGATTGAAGCACACTGGACCACAGCAATCACACCGCTTCTTATCATCGCAACTTACCCAATCATCAAAGAGAAGCTCTGGATGAAAAAATGGTTTCGTCGTTTGGCGATCCCAACAGTGGCTATATTTTTTCTGATGCGGTTTTACCTGGCGGCTAATTTTATTCCGAATGTTGGTCACTTGAAATTGGCTTTTTACAATCGCGAAGCCACTTCAAAACAGATTCAGAAAATGGCCCATGGGAAAATGGTGGCTTTCTTCGATAATTTTGCTTCGCCAGGGATGTATGAATTTTACACCGGCGAGCCCTGTGTGCACTTGGCTACGGCCGATTACCGGTTTTGCCAGTTCGATTTGTGGGATGATGAGGCCAGGGCGGAAGGCGACACCTTGTTTGTTGTTATTCCAGACCGGATGGACAACTCAGATTTAATTACCCTGGCGAATGGCAAACGTGTAAAAACCGTT
>DATFMO010000354.1:0-2391 GCA_035266925.1 Sunxiuqinia sp.
GGTTGTCAGTCAGGAATATGGAAATGCCAGCGTATTGGGGAAAGCATCAGCCAAAACCTTGAAATCACTTGAATGGCAACAGATCAACCTGGTTCCCGGATCATTTGGCAAAACACAATCGGGTAAAATTTCCCGCCTAGGTGATCGCGCGGCTGATTATTCAGCTGCTGCTTTGGCGGCATTGCTTCTAGCACAAAAATTAGAACTTTGGGAAATCAGCAAATCATTTAAAACCGTTGACGAAACCATTGTTCCCGGTTCAAATTACATTGAACAACTCTCCTATTCCGAAGCTTCAGAATTGGCCTATTTCAATCATTCATCCATTCATCCTCGCATTGTAGAACCTTTACTGGAACAGCAACTGCCAATTCACGTTTTTCAGCTGTTAAACGGTGAAAAGGTATTAAAGACGACGATCAGTTCGCCACAAAGCGCGAAAATACAAACGGTGAAAAGTGTAGCCCATTCCGACGACATTGCCATTTTGAAATTAAATGGCCCGGGAGTAGGTTTTAAGCCGGGCATCCTGGCCATTATCACATCGGCATTTGCCAATCATCGAATCAATATTCGTTCGGTAATCACCGCACAAACAAGCATCAACATCATCATCAACAAAGCGGATCGACAACTGGCAGAAAAACTGGCTCGGGAACTCGAATTGCCTTCCGTGAACGAAGTAAAGGTTGTATCAAACATATCATTGATTGCAATTGTTGGACATGGCATGCAGGCTAACTACGGAATTTCAGCCCAACTTTTTGCAGCCGTCGCCAAACACAAAATTAATGTGCTGCTTAGCGGATCGGGAGCCTCCGATTTGGTGAGCTACTTAATTGTGGACGAACAAGATAAAACACAAGCGATACAAGAAATTCATAAAATATTCTTTAATAATTAATTCCCTAAAAATTTGAATTATGACTACCGAAAATTTGAAATTTGAAACGCTGCAGTTACATGCAGGACAAGAACCTGATCAAGTAACAGGCTCACGAGCGGTGCCCATTCATCAAACCACATCGTATGTTTTCAACGATTCTGATCATGCGGCCAACCTCTTTGCCCTGAAAGAATTCGGAAATATCTACACGCGAATCATGAACCCAACGTCAGATGTGTTTGAACAACGCATTGCTGCACTTGAAGGTGGTGCTGCGGCCCTGGCAGTCGCTTCAGGCCACGCTGCTCAATTTTTGACACTCAACACCTTATTGGAAATCGGAGACAATTTCGTAAGTTCTCCTTATTTGTATGGCGGTTCATACAACCAGTTCACGGTCACTTTCAAGCGTTTGGGAGTTGAAGCTCGTTTAACAGAAGATTTGGAACCAGCTTCGTTTGAAAAACTGATCGACGAAAACACAAAAGCCATCTATTTGGAAACTATTGGTAATCCAGCGTACGTGATTCCGGATTTTGATGCAATCGCTGCCGTGGCTAAGAAATATGACATCCCATTTATCGTTGACAACACCTTTGCCGGTGCCGGGTATTTGTTCCGCCCCATCGAGCACGGTGCAAACATCGTGGTTGAATCAGCCACGAAATGGATCGGTGGACACGGAACCAGCATTGGCGGTGTGATTGTTGATGCCGGAAACTACAACTGGGGCAATGGAAAATTCCCCGGATTCACAGAACCATCACCTGGTTACCACGGCTTGAAATTCTGGGATATTTTCAACTTTGACGGGCCATTCGGCAACATTGCTTTCATTATTAAAGCGCGTGTTGAAGGATTGCGTGATTTTGGTCCGGCAATCAGTCCTTTTAACTCATTCCTCTTGCTACAAGGACTGGAAACTTTATCTTTGCGCCTCGACAGACACGTTGAAAATGCATCGAAACTAGCCGAATGGCTGGAAACGCATCCCAAAGTAGAAAGTGTGAATTACCCGGGATTGAAAAGTAGTCCTTCGTATGAACTAGCGAAGAAATACCTGCCTAAGGGTGCTGGTAGCGTGCTTTCATTTATTGTAAAAGGTGACCAGGAACAAGCCAAGAAAGTGGTGAACAGCCTGGGATTGGTGAGTCACCTGGCTAATGTTGGTGATGCCAAAACGTTGATTATTCAACCATCAGCAACGACACACCAACAGCTTCCTACTGAAGCACAGTTGGCGGCCGGAGTTTATCCATCGCAATTGCGCGTTTCTGTTGGCTTGGAACATATCGACGATATTATCGCCGACTTCGAGCAGGCATTGAATAAAATCGATTAATTTTGCAATTCCCCGAATGTCGAAACGGCATTCGGGGTTATAAAAAAACAGAAGAACATGCCATTAAATATTCCTGATCAATTGCCGGCCATTGGGCTGCTAAGACATGAGAACATCTTTGTCATTGATGAGACAAGTGCAACACACCAAGATATTCGTCCGT
>DATFMO010000355.1:0-4093 GCA_035266925.1 Sunxiuqinia sp.
ATGCTTCATTTCCGCAACCTGTGTCCCAAATAAGACATTCTCTTTTCCGACCTTTTTCATTAACAGATCAATCAATTTTGCACGTTCAATTCCACGGTATGACCCATAATCACGATTGATAAAATCCAGCGAATAGGCATGGTTTAACTGACCATTCTCTTTGTGAACTTCGTACTGCTTCATCTCAACGCTGGCACCAAAATAGTTCTCCATCAAATCCAGCGCAGTCATCACCCGACCTCCCAAAGGGAGTATTCCAAGCATGTAGCCTGACTTATTAAATTTCTTTATGGAATCTTTTTCTACCACTGTTGGATTCACACCTTGCTTTTTCAGCAAACCAGCACATGTCAGGCCTGCTACACCTGCGCCTACAACCAGAATATTAAATTTTCGCATAACCGATAGTTTTAAATTGATGACTACTTTCTTTTAGGGTAAATTGGCGGATCCTTGTTTTCAATGGACAAGTTGAAGTCGCATTTTTCAAGAAGGTGAACCTTACTGCGATCTTGCAATATGCTAACTCGATCGATTCCAGGAATGCTTATTATGCGATTTGACTTTTAGCCAGTTAACCAAAAAAAGATGACACAATTTTCCCAATTGAGTCACCAGTTTTTTAACATGTTTGCGGAATTTCTTTCCAGCTGATAGTCATATTAATTGGCCTTATTCCTTTATTATTTTCGAGTATTCACTGCTGTCACGGTCAGGATCAACCAATGTCCCGGCATCCAGGTCAATCACAACCTTTTCCATGTTTGATTCACGAATCGAAGTCAGCACCAGATACTTCCCGGATACAATCCGATGAATGATCTGCCCATTTTCGTCCTGCTGGAAACAGCCGCCTTGAATGAGCATTTCAGCGTCAAACGTATCTTTATAGTTTCCACAAGTTGCAGTAATCACATTGTATAGATTGGTTTTTCGCTGATCAATAAAAGTGAATTTCCCTCTGAAAAAATAAGAGGAATCTGCTTTGAAAAAGTCCAGCGCCTCCGGATGATATAAATCAGCCAAGCGAAAGCAGGTCACGCCAAAATCCATCGCATTCACCAAAAGGTACTGGCCATGATCCAACACTTGGTAATGATTCAGCACACCACTTTGTGCATCCTGTGCATCTCCACGAACAGATGCGCTCAACGGGCCGATTAATTTCTTTGTGTGAAGATTAAAAAGATAACATATGTATCGACCACCAATCACGGCAAATTCCCTTTCACCTGAGAAATAGGCTGTAAAACGATAGGGATCATATTCTTCCGGAAGCTTAATTTGTCGTTTGATGTTGCCATCTTTGTCTTCAATTTTTAAATATTGAACAGCTCCGGGTTCCTTTTGCGTCAATCCAAGCAACTTCTTTTGATTGGTCTCAATCTGTTTGGAGTTCAAAGGCTGACCAAACGAGCAACCTATTGTCCATGCGAAAAACAGGATTGTCAGGGTGAGTTTCATCTGTATTTTTTTGCTACTATTTTTCCCGTTCAAGAATCTTTTGTTGATTTTCCTTAATTTCTCTCAGCGAATTCAGGATTTCCATGGTCACCGGATTTTCAGTGGCCTGGTTACGTAGTTCTTCTTTCCGCATTCCTAGTTTGGTATCCAACCGCCCTAAAATCAAAGAAACTATCATAAATAAGATCAGAATAGCCGGATAGATCAGCAGCTTGTTTTGATCCAGAAAGTGTCGTATTTCTGCACTTTGAAACGAGTTCAAAAAAACAAAACCAATCATCAAAAAGCTGATGTAGCCAATGTACATTCGTGCCCGATCAATATAGATTTTCCACCGTACAATCGATTTCTGATTGACAGGAATCCCAAATAATGTAATCTTGCTTTTCATAGGTTGAATACTATTTCAATTACTAAACTTGTTCATCTTTGACTTTGGGTAACTGCTTTTCAAGCATGTTTATAATTTTTCGCAAGCGCTTGATTTCATAACTGCTTAAAAAAATCGTAGCCCAAATACCAATCCATATTATAGAATCACCATATGGATAATGTTGTAACTTGAAAATTGCACCCAGCAAAATTAATAAGCCAGTGCTGATCAGCACTATTTGCATCAATTTATCGGTCTGCTTTCGTGTCATATCATTTAGTTTAAGGGTTCGTTGTTGCTGAATTTATACTTTGTTTAATTCAACTAAACTTCAAGGCAATTTACTTCTTCTTTTTTGAAATCGAAGTTTCAATACAAAAAAAGCCCGGCAAATGCCAGGCTCTGTCGTATTTCATTTCAAAGGTGATGTCAACTTTTCACCTCTACCTTTCCGTCGGCATATATGGCAAAGCGGCCTTTGTCGCGACTATGAACAGGTTCGTTCTCCGGCCAGGGCCATCCACCAAATTGGGTCTTTTGGTATTCCTGGAATGCTTCTTTAATTTCAGCTTCCGAGTTCATCACAAACGGCCCATATTGAACGACCGGTTCCTGCAACGGTTTTCCCTGCAAAACGAGCAGGAAACAATCCTGGTCGCCGGCCTCAAGCGTTATTTTATGATCTGCCTTCACCTGAACGGAATGATAGGAAGGAATGATTTCATCTTCAATCTTCAAATTCCCGCCCCGGTAAAAGTAAAGCATCCTTCCTGCATCGACACTGGCTTTGGAAAGTGTCCATACTGCTCCAGCCTCCAGCTTGATCGTCAGGATCATCACATCGTGCTCGGCATTGGCTGCCCACGAATCAGGAGTGGGCTCGGGAGCCTTGGTATTGTGAAGCGATCCGGCAATAACATTCACTTCGGTCGTTTTCCCATTGCTATCATTTTCGTGCAACACCGGGATCATGTCCTCCCAAAGCATTTTGTAATGTGGCTCTACGAACTTGTTCATACGGGGCAGGTTCAGCCAAATCTGGAACAATTCCATTGGGTTTTCCTTGTCCCGGTTGACCAATGGGAACATTTCGGCATGCAAGACGCCTTTTCCGGCAGTCATCCATTGCACGTCCCCTTTTCCAAAACGTCTGGTAGCACCCAACGAATCAAAATGATCGATCAGACCTTCCTTGACAACGGTGACCGTTTCAAAGCCTCGATGTGGGTGGTACGGAAAGCCCGGAATTTTAGACCCGTGATACATGCGCCAGCCGTCCTTGACCGTAAAATCCTGGCCGATGTTACGTCCGGCAAGCGAGGCGTCCGGTCCCATCACCTTATTCCCTTTGGGGTACTCGTCACGATGGTGCACACAAAAAATAAACGGATCAAGCGTTTCCCATGGAAAACCCAGTGGTCTGATATTTATGATCGATTTTTGTTCCATTTGCTTCAGCATTTGTAGATTGTTCTCTTTAAACAGATGAAGGTTGGAATGGTTGATGGCACAAGCCAGGCAATGCATTGCAATAATAACACCGGCCTAACAGCCAGCGCAATTGGTATCCCTATGGATTAAAAAGCGTTTCCGGTAAGCAGGCAAATTCCGACCTACGTCGGAATGACGGGATAATCGTTGAGTGGTGGTTCAAATAAACTCTGCGATTTTTGTTAAAAACTTCGCGCTCTCTGTGGTTAAAAAATTCAGTTTATAAAAAAGCCCCGCACTTGCGAGGCTAATATTATATTCTTTGCAACTTTGCATGAAATTTAATCCTTCCCACGAAACTTCGGGGCTTCTATCATTCAATTTTTTACAATACACTATCTCCGGTTTGGCGTGACTCACTGCTATAACCAAACAGCTTATTTTCTTTAATGTGGTTAAACACTTTCTCAGGCAGATAATTTTTCAACTTATCGTCGCCGTTTTTGATCAGTTCGGTGATATTTTGGGGACTAACTTCAAGGTTTTTCGACGGTATGCTTTTTAAAACAATGATTTTCTTGGTAGCATTCAAATATTGCCAAAGCAGCTTGTTTGATTCCGAGAAATGCGAATCATCCGGATATTCAACCTCACCTGTATTGGTATCGATGTAAGGGTACAAATAGACCTTTACATTTTCCTGAAATATCGCACCGATTGCTTCCAACAGGCCTCCACGCAAATCGCGGTAAATTGACCGGTCAAGAATCATGTCAAAGGTTGGTAAACCAACAACAATTCGAAGTTTGATCATTTTAAACTGCG
>DATFMO010000356.1:0-7908 GCA_035266925.1 Sunxiuqinia sp.
GAATCTGTTATTTTTCAAGGCATTCAAATTTTGCTATCCTCGATTTTCATTAGCTGCGATCCCTGTTTTTTTCTTGTTCATTGTTTTCCTGGTTGTTCCCTGGAGCATTTCAAGTCATCGCTACAAACATTATCGGGAGCATGGGAAATCTTATAACATCGTCATTCTGCAGCCCAATGTCGATCCTTATTCTGAGAAATTTACCAAAGGAACCCAAAAGGAACAGTTGCAAACTCTGTTACAATTAACTGATTCGATGGTGACAGATTCAACGGATTATGTCGTTGGACCAGAGACAGCCTTGCAACCCTTGTGGCAAAATGATAGTCTGGTAATCAATCGACAAATTGTTCCTTTTATAGAACGGACGAAAAGGCATCCCAGGTTGAATTTTGTATTGGGGGCGATGACCAAAAAGACCTTTCAACCAAATTCAGATCTACCCGAATCAGCTCGTAAATTTGAGAATCGTGATTTGTACTATGATGTCTACAATTCGGCTTTACAAATTAATGATCATCGAGAAATCGAGATCTATCACAAAAGCATCTTGGTCAGTGGCGTTGAGAAGATGCCATTCAGCAAGTACTTTTCGTTTATTGAGAAATACATCGTCAATTTGGGTGGGACAACCGGAAGTCTTGGTAAACAAAAGGAGCCAAGTGTTTTTACCGGAACCTCAGGCGTCAAAGTGGGGCCGATCATTTGCTTTGAGTCAGCCTTTAGCCAGTATGTGAGTAAGTTCGTGAAAAAGGGAGCCCAGCTTTTGTTTGTGATTACGAACGACGGTTGGTGGAAAGATTCCGCTGGATACAAGCAACACTTTTCATATGCAAGATTGCGCGCTGTTGAAACCCGGCGAAGCATTGCACGTTCAGCGAATACCGGACTATCAGCATTAATCAATCAGCGAGGTGATATCATAGAAATGGCACCTCATGGAATAAGGGCAGCTATAAAAGGGCAATTGAAAGTTAATGATAAAATGACTTTTTATATGCGTTATGGTGACTATTTGGGGAGGATAAGTCTCTTTATTTCGGTGATGTTGTTGCTGTATTTCTTTACGCAGAGCCGGATTCGAAAAACGTCGATTTAAAACAAAAAAATCCGCATTAATTCGTTTGCGTAAAATCCCTAAATAAAAGGATTTGAGTGCCTGTTCGATCAGACTTCCACCGGTAGTAAAACTACTCATCCCGATAAAATCGGGACTACAAGGCCTGTCTTTACGCCCAAAAGCTTGCTCGGTTCAAATTAAACTGTTGAATTTACCAAATTTGAATTAATGCGGACAATATCTTTGTTATAGAACGTTTTCTTAATTCAAATATAGTTTCTAAAACGAGATATTCCAAGCAAAATATGCGATTTAACAACATTTAGGGAATATCTTATTCTGAATCAGCACGATTCAAAAACAACTCAATTTTGAGTGTAAACTTTCCTGAAAATTCTCCGTAAAAAAGCTTTCGAAATCCGCATGCCTACTGTTTTTGCCTGATCATGAACTTGTTTGTCTGAGGGGCGAAAAAAAAGCATTGCTTTTTGTGAAAATAATTTTGCGAAAGCGAAAAGTAGTTCTATATTTGCACGCACATTCAAAACGAGGAAACATTGAATGTGTCGTTCAAAAAATTGATTTTAAAAGAGAGATTAATTTAGTCACGATATTTCTGGAGAGATGGGTGAGTGGCTGAAACCACCGGTTTGCTAAACCGGCGTACGGGTCAAACCGTACCGGGGGTTCGAATCCCCCTCTCTCCGCACAAAATATTACTCGGGATGTAGCGCAGCCCGGTTAGCGCACCTGCTTTGGGAGCAGGGGGTCCCAGGTTCGAATCCTGGTATCCCGACAGAAAAATTAAAGCCTGTAAATCATATGATTTACAGGCTTTAATTTTTGAAAGAATTTAATTGCTGGAAAGATCAACTGTTGTTCCTTTCAATCCATCTGATGAAGCGCTGACTTCAATTTTGCCGGTTTTACCTTTTTCGGTTCGAATGATCAGCATGGCCTTGCCATAGAATAGCTTGCGATAGTTGGCTACAAATGGTTCGTGCGATTGCGGGTTCCCATTTCCCACGCCAGCAATCTCCGCCGGGCCACTTAGCTTGAAGTTGATCAAATTATCGGCCAGCGGACATAGGTTCCCATCTTTATCGTAGGTTTCCACTAGAATGTAGCTCAAATCATCGCCGGATGCATTCAGTTGGCTTCTGTCCGGTGTCACCTTGATGGAATAGGGATCACCTGCAGTTTTAACAACCGATTCGCCAATTACTTTACCATCTTTATAGGCAACAGCCTTTAGTTCACCTGGCTCGTAAGTCACATCTTTCCACATCAACCGATAGCGCTCTGTTGAAACATCCGATTCCGGCTTTTTGAATTTCGTGCCCAGCGATTTGCCGTTGAGGAATAGCTCGGCACCATTGCCATTGGTGTAAACAAAGACCGGCACATTTTTACCTTCGTGGCCTTTCCAGTTCCAATGGGGTAGAATGTGTACCATGTTCTTGTCAGGTGCCCAATGGCTTTGGTAGAGGAAGTAACGGTCTTTGGGGATGCCGCACAAATCGACGATCCCAAAATAGGAACTCCGCGAGCTATTGTACGGTGTTGGTTCTCCCAGGTAGTCAAAGCCCGTCCATACAAATTCACCTGCAATGTAGATGGCATTTTCTTCCCACATAAAATCATCATCTCCAATTTCAGCCCAGGCCGGCGCATTCAAGTCATATGAGCTCACTTGCTTCGAATCGGTAAAATCGGTTTTCTTTTCGGGGAGTGGTAATTCGTAAAAGCCACGGGTGCTCACCGTTGAGGCTGATTCGCTGATCACAACCGCTTTGGACGGATCCAGCTTGCGGGCGGGTTCCCAACGTTGTCCGTAGTTCCACGAATGGATGTCGTAATAATCAAAGTGCCGCCATTTAGCATCACCGGCGCGGTCGCAGGCCATTGTCACTGGGCGGGTAATGTCGTATTTTCGCACAAATCCAACCATGGCTGCCAGTCGTCGCAAACCGAAATTAGTGTTGCTTTGAATGTCAGCCATCTCATTTCCCACACTCCAAATGATGACAGAAGGATGATTGCGATCACGCATCACAAAATTGCGGATGTTGCGCTCACCAAACTCATAAAAATCGGTTTTCGGAGTGATGTCGGCTTTTTTGTCGTATTTGTCAAAAGCTTCGTCGAACACCAGCATTCCCATTTTGTCGCACAGCTCAACCAGTTCCGGTGCACACACATTGTGACTGGTTCTGATCGCGTTGCAGCCCATCGCTTTCATAATTTCCAGTTGTCGTTGCATGGCGCGGGTATTGAAAGCCATTCCCAACGGCCCTTGATCAGCGTGCAGGTTGACGCCTTGAATTTGTACGTGTTTCCCATTCAGGAAGAAGCCATTGTTGGCCGTGAACTTAAACGTACGAACGCCAAATGGAATAATTTGCGTGTCCAGTACTTTGTCACTATCCATCACTTCGGTCTTTACGCTGTAACGAACCGGGTTATCCAAAGCCCAAAGTTCAGGACGAGTAATCGTTGGCCAGAAATCAAACTGAAGAGACTTTCCAGCTTTGACTTTTTTTATTGATTTTAAACTGGTCAAGGCAATTCCATCCGGGCTTAAAATCGTTGAGCGAACCGTTACTTCACGGTCTTGCGAATCCCTATTTTCAATGGTGGAAAGAATGCGTAAATTGGCATAAGCCTTTTTGACTACGGGAGTGGTAATGTAAGTTCCCCAAATTTGGGTATGGACAGGATTGGTAAACAGCATCCGTACTTTGCGATAAATGCCTCCTCCTGGGTACCAGCGGCTATCGTGGTTGCGTGTGTCAGCATGAACGGCAATCGTGTTTTTCCCGCCAAATTTGATGTACTTGGTCACATCAAAATAGAATGAATTGTAGCCGTAATCCCATTGGCCGGCCAGCTTGCCATTGACGTAAATTTTTGGTTGGGCCATGATACCGTCAAAGAGGAAGTAGGCGATTTTACCTCGATCCGACGCATCCACCGAAAAAACCTTCCGGTACCAGCCTTCGCCTTTCCAGGGCAGTTGGCCTGTATTTCCAGGTTCGTCAGGGTTAAATGGGCCTTTGATTGCCCAGTCGTGCGGCACATTAACCGTTTCCCAGGAAGAGTCATCGCAATTGATCGCCTGGGCATTTTCCGGATTCCCTTTGACAAATTTCCAGTTGTCATTGAAGTTGATCCAGTTTCGTGTACCAGCCTTTGCACTGAAGCCAGCGATGGCTAGCAATAGGATAGTCGTTAATAGTCTTGAGTAATTCATGTTATAATAATTTGATTTCTAGTGAGAATGGAATTTTCAAGGTCGTTCTTTGTATTCCTGGTAGATTTTAGGGTAAATTTTAATGTTGGAATTTGTGTTTCCGTCTTTGTCGAACAGGTCACCCCAGCGAGGGGAAGTGGCCTCCCAAATAAATGTTCCCAAACCAATATTTTTAGGGAGATTGGCAACTACATCATTTACTTCTTTTCGGAGATTAGCATATTCCACCACGATGATCGGTTTGTTATATCTTTTTCCCAAATCGGCCAGGTTTGCTTTTAACTCATCCAAGGTGCCGTGATATTTTGGATAGTATGATTCACCAATTACATCGAATTGCACACTCGCTTGGATGATTTTATTCAGAAAATAGATAGACTTTTGATTTTGACCTCCCAATGCAATGTGGATCATCACCTTGCTATTCGGGTCAACGTCTTTTACAGCTTTGCTGGCCGTTCGGAGTACAGCGCCGAAAAAGTCCCATGATTGACCAATCTTTCCATATGGCCACAGAAAACCATGATTGATCTCATTACCAACCTGAACCATATCGGGTGCTGTACCTTGAGCTTTCAATCTTTCAAGAACATTTTTTGTGTATTGATAGATCACCTGTTCCATAGCGGTTTTTGTGGTGTCTTTTTTCCAGGCTGTGGGAATGAACTGTTTGCCCGGATCGGCCCAAGTGTCGCTATAATGAAAATCCAGCAGGAACTTCATGCCCTTGGCTTTAATCCGTTTGGCCATTTTCAAGGTGTGCTCCAAATCGCAAAAACCTTCTTTGGAGTACCCATTTTCAGCGGTTGGATTGACGAACAGGCGTAAGCGGATCCAATTGAATTTGTATTTTTTCAAAATGTCCAGCACATCAGCTTTTTCGCCGTTATCAGAGAAAACTGTACCGTGGTCTTCCTGCTGTTGAACCCAGGAAATGTCGGCTCCAATGACTGGTTCATCAAAGGTGTCGTTTCCCTTTTTATCGGTTGTGCAATTTTTTTGGACACCTGATTTTATCACAGTTTCATAAGAGGATGAATTAGTAATTTCCGGAAATTTGAAGCTACTGAAGTATAAAAGCGAAAAGAGCGTTGTAATGGTGAACAGAAATTTCATAAGTAGTTACCTGGTTAAAGTTAGTGTACGCAAAATACGGATAATTTGGAAGACGGTTAATTTGGTGTGGAGATTATTTTTAAGATAGAATCAAATTCCCTTGATTTTTAGGTTTTTGAAATTTTTATACTTCGTCATTTATGACTTGCAGGTTGATTAAATTTTTCAGAAATTAGATACTATGTAAGAGATAAAAAGATCAGAAAAGCTGAATAACTAAAACTGCACGAAAAATGGCAAACTTTGAGTTGGCAATTGAAAAAGTACTTCAACATGAAGGCGGCTATGTAAATGACCCGGTGGATCCGGGTGGTGAAACGAACTACGGAATTAGCAAACGCAACTATCCTAACGTTGATATCAAAAATCTGACGGTTGATCAGGCTAAAGAAATTTATCGAACTAACTATTGGACCAAAGTGTGGGGCGATCAAATCAATGATGATGAGCTGGCTATGAATATTTTTGACTTTGCAGTCAATGCCGGAACCGGAACTTCTGCGCGAATCATCCAGAAAATAGTAGGCGTTGGCGTTGATGGTGTCATTGGAAATATCACCGTTTCTGCGATCAACCAAGCAGACTCGAAATTGGCTGTCAAAGAATTTCAGAAACGCCGGATTCTTCATTATGTTGAGTTGGTCAAGAAAAATAATACGCTCCTTCGGTTTTTGGGGGGATGGATCAACCGCAGCTTCATGTAATAGGAGTAACAGCTTAAAAAATTGGAGTAACGAATAAAAAGCGTCATTGCAAACAAAGTGAAACAATCTGTTCATCAGGAGATTGCTTCATTCGTTACTCATTCGCAATGACGTTCACGTAAATCTGGTATAATCTTCTATTTTCAACTTTGCTATAAATCTTCTATTATTTCAAAACGGTAACACCCGGACTTGGGAGTGTTTTTGTTCCGAAAATTAGTTTCGCCGAATCATCAATCGGCAATTCGTAAGGCTCTGAAGTGTAATTGACGGCAATATAAAATCCGTCGTTCCATTCGACGTAAACACCTTTCGGGTAATGTTGAATTTGGGCTCCGGATTCATTATAAATTTGGGTCAGGATGTCATTTTCAAGGTGAAAGCTATCGGTGTCAACACCAATGTATGTCACTGTTCCTTTGCCAGTCTTGTGTGTCACTGCTGCAGCCATCCCTTTGTAAAACTGGTTGTCGTATTTGGCCAGCACCGTTGTCCCTTTGTCAGGAATAATTTGTTCGCCCCAGTTGTTCCAATGGTAGTCTTTACCATTGTATGAAACCAAGCCATTTCCATCTTCCAACATCAAATCGTAGCCTTGAATTTGTGCCCCAATCAATCCATACATCGGTTCTGCCCATCTGGCTTCAAACAAATGGTCATCCCGATCTTTGTGTCCGGTTCGGCAAGTGACGACCAGTTGACCGCCATTGTCAGCGTATTTTTGCCAACGATTAATCAGCTTCTGATCCACCATCTGGTAAGCAGGGACAATTAGATAATTATATTTTGAAAAATCATCAGCTTCGGTGATCACATCAACCGGACACCCAAACGATTTCAGGATGTCATAATAGCTTTTTACGAATTTCCACGTATCCCACTGACGGGTGCGCTTGGAATTTTGCAAATCCCACAAATTGTCGTGGCTCCAAAGAATAGCAGTTCGTTTTTGCTCCAGCTTCTCCGGTCGTTTGGCTTTGGGATCATACTGCTTCCGAAGCTCCTTGATCTGGTGGATGAACTTTTCGTATTCCAGTCCGCCGCGTGAAGGTGTGACGCCATCTGTTCCAATAATGCCATGGTGGTATTGCTCCGATCCATACAAAGGTTGACGGAATCGATAGGTACAGGCAAACGATGATCCTCCGGCAAATGCATTCCACAACCACATGTTAACTGCGCCGGGCTCTGGGATGGGGTTGATTGGTGCCCAGTTGACCTGACCGGGCTGCAGTTCCATCACACCGGTAATGCCATCGATGGGGCGGTAAAAATCGTTGGCAAAGCTGATGTTGTTGTAGATGCCGAGCCGAAAGCCATTCTTACCAAGGTTTTTCTCACTGCTCACCGGGTACATGGTGTAACAGCTGAATGTCAAATCTTTTGGTCGGCGTGGATCAGAAGAGGTGATCGAATGGATAAAATTGGAAGTGATCCATTGCTTGTCGGAAATATATTTCTTCAGTGTTTTTGCTTGAAAATCCAGGAAGTCCGCCTGACGGTCAGCTAAAAAACGATTATAGTCGAGCAGTGCTGTCGGACTTTCGCCATACTCAATACTTGGGTTTGGAATTCGAATTTGGTCGAAATTTTGATACAGCCAGCTCCAAAATTTATTGCCCCATGCATCATTCAGCCGGGCGATGGTTCCGTATTTGTCTTTTAGCCACAAACGAAACTTTTCCTGTGCGTTTTGACTGTAATCTTCCAGTGAATTTGGCTCGTTATCAATTTGCCAGCCAATAACAGTTGGATTATTTCCGTAGCGTTTGGCC
>DATFMO010000357.1:0-3858 GCA_035266925.1 Sunxiuqinia sp.
GGCGATTGCCATGGCCGAGTTAGCCAGCATCTCAGAGCGCCGTACCTACCGGTTAATTTCTGGCGAACGCGGTTTGCCTGAATTTTTGGTAGCGAACCCCGGCCTCAACTCCGGGTTTATGATTCCGCAGTATGCTGCTGCTTCTATTGTTAGTCAGAATAAGCAATTATGCACGCCGGCTTCGGTGGATTCCATTCCTTCATCGAATGAGCAGGAAGATCACGTGAGCATGGGGGGAAATGCAGCAACTAAGGTGTTGAAGGTGGCTGATAATGTTTTGAAAGTGCTAGCCATTGAATTGTATAATGGCGCACAGGCAATGGATTTCCGGCGCCCTATGAAAACATCAGAATACCTGGAAAGTTTTTTGCAGGAATACCGGGAATATGTGCGGTTTGTGAGCGAAGACACGTTGATGTATGAAGGGATTAACGAGACGATTGCATTTCTGGAAAGTGGGAAATTCATAAAAGTATAGGAAATGAAAAAGGCCGTTTCAAACGGCCTTTTCTTATTTCTTTTGTTCTTCTTTCTTTTTTCGGTATTCTTTCAACATATGATATCGGAAATCATTTTCAACATCGTAGAGCATCACCACTTTTTTAGCTGGCAAGACTTTGAAAAATTGTTTGTTGTATTCTTTCATTAAATCAGCCTCTTGTTGAAACAGGTTCACAAACTTATTTGAAAGGGCTTTTAATTGGTCATCGGTCATCCCATCTGTGTTTTCCATGGTTTTGTGTTCCATTTCCCTACGTTGCATATGGATTTTAAATCGTTTATTGTCGAATTCATTGTAGACGGGCCAAAAACTTTGTGCTTCTTCCGGGGTCAATTGTAATTTGGTTGTCAAAAAGGCTACTTTTTCCGCTTTAATCTTTTGAATCCAATCGTCATCGGGTTTCATGTCGTGCTGTGCAAAAAGATAGCTTACGGTAAGCAATGTAAATCCTAAAAATAGAACCAGTTTTTTCATGTCAGTTATTTTTGTAATTCAGCATAAATCTCTGTCTCATTCATAGCCGTTGACAAATAGTCAAGCATGTCATCTGCATTGATGGCAGTGTCGGCCTGATCTGTGTTATCATTATTGTTTAATGCTTCATATAACGATTCGTCAGAAACCGGGAATAAGGAGAATAAAATATCATCCTGCGAAACTGAATCCTCCTGGTCAACAGTTGTCGTCGCCGTTTGTTTCGCCAAATAGTGCGGTAGAAAAACACTCAACGGATAATAGACCAATAGAAAAACCAGCGCAAAACTGGCAGCCATGGCCAATACCGGCTTGAGCATTCGAATCAATTTCCCCTTTTTAGGCACTTGCTCGGTTTCCCGTTCAACGCGTGATTCAATCCGTTCTTCAAGGGTGTCAAAATAATCCTCTGGAACCCTGAATGGTGGTTTTTGTGATTCATTCTGAAAATTGGGTGATATGTTATTTTTGTTCGTCATTCTTTATTTTCTCGTTTGACTGATTTCATCCTGAAAAGTTTAATGCATCTTAGTAATATTATTCGTTATTCGGTTGATTTTAAGTAGTCTTCTATCTTTTTTACAGCATGATGATACGAGGCTTTCAGCGCTCCCGAAGAGGTTCCCAAAATCTGTTCCATATCCTGGTACTTGATATCGTCATAATAACGCATGTTGAAAACGAGTCGTTGTTTTTCCGGTAGCCGCGCAATGGCTTGTTGCAATTTATATTGAATTTCATCACCATCGAAATACGGATCAGTCTGCAAATTTTCAATCAGGTAGTCGCCGTAATCGTCATTGCTCGTGAACGATTTCTTTTTCTTCTGATTTAAAAAGGTCAGTGATTCGTTGGTGGCAATGCGAAACAACCAGGTAAACAAACCCGACTCTTCACGAAAACTGTCAATATTGCGCCACACCTTTACAAACGTGTTCTGCAAAATATCGTCGGTATCTTCATGGCTCAATACAATTTTTCGGATGTGCCAGTAGAGTCGCTCTTTGTAACGGGTCACCAATTCACGAAAAGCAGCTTGTTTGGTGCTTTCATCTTTTATTTCAGCTATAATTTGCTGGTCACTTTTCATGAATGGGCGAAACTAATTTTAGTCGATAGATCGTCAAATCTCGAAATGGTTTAATGTTGAACCGAATATTTATATCGGCGTTCGATGAATGTAGTTTGATTTAAATTGGTTCTCAACAGATCCATTCGTTGACTCATCGTTGTAAAAAATTAAGCGAAGGAAGCAGATCGTTAAATTCTGTGACTCCTTCTTCTTGAATGATCAAAAATAGTCAAAAAGGATTAACTTTGCCCCCTCAATTTTAAGAAGAGACAGAATGGCTTTAAAATGTGGAATCGTTGGACTTCCGAATGTGGGGAAGTCAACCTTATTTAATTGTTTGTCGAATGCCAAGGCTCAGTCGGCCAATTTCCCGTTTTGCACCATCGAACCCAATGTTGGTGTGATCACGGTGCCTGATGAACGGCTGATCAAACTGGAAGAGTTGGTTCACCCGGAGCGGGTGGTTCCCACAACCGTGGAGATCGTTGATATCGCCGGTTTGGTCAGGGGAGCAAGCAAAGGAGAGGGGCTGGGTAACAAATTTCTGGGCAATATTAGGGAAACGGACGCCATTATTCATGTGCTACGTTGTTTTGAGAATGATAACATTACCCACGTTGATACGACGATCAATCCGGTTCGTGACAAAGAAACCATTGATATTGAATTGCAGTTGAAAGACTTGGAAACGGTGGATAGCCAGATAGCCAAGGTGGAGAAACAAGCCAAAACAGGAAACGATCCTGAAGCCAAGCGACTTTTTAAAGTTCTTTCAATTTATAAAGAAACATTGGAACAGGGAAAATCGGCCCGTACCGTTGAGTTGGATGAGAATGATGCTAAAGTCGCGAAAAGATTGCAATTGCTGACCAACAAACCCATTCTCTACATCTGCAATGTTGATGAGGCTTCGGTGGTTTCAGGGAATGCCTATGTTGAGGCAGTGAAAGAGGCCGTAAAAGATGAAAATGCTGAAATGCTGATGATTGCTGCGGCTACTGAAGCAGATATTGCCGAACTTGAAGAATTCGAAGAACGTCAGATGTTTTTAGAAGATTTGGGCTTGAAAGAGTCGGGTGTCAATAAATTGATAAAGGCAGCTTACAAATTGTTAGAATTAGAAACTTTTTTCACCGCGGGTGTCAAAGAAGTGAGGGCCTGGACCTACAAAAAAGGATTCAAAGCGCCACAGGCAGCCGGGGTTATTCATACCGATTTTGAAAAAGGTTTCATTCGTGCTGAAGTAATCAAATACAATGACTACGTGGCATTGGGATCGGAACAAGCTTGTAAGGAAGCCGGGAAAATGGCCATCGAAGGAAAAGAATACGTCGTTCAGGATGGTGACGTTATGCACTTCCGGTTCAACGTTTAAAAAAATTTTAAGACAAATACCCGAAAAGCAGCCAATCAGGCTGCTTTTTTTGTGTCTGTATCATCCGGATCCGTTTTAGGGGTGTTCTTGATTTTTATCACTTTTTTAAAAGAAGGCTATTTCCGGGAAGGGGTACTTTGGCAAAAACCAACAGTGTTTTTCTGATATAGGGATGTTTTTTAACCCCTTTGAGTAAAAATATGATTTTTCAAATTGAGATTAAAATTTCGTGTTTTTGTTCTGAATGATATTTTTGCTGTTTAAAAAGTGGAAAATTGTCAGATATTGTTTTCAAATTAAAACAAAAAGGTTATTTTTGTCCGATCAATTATTCGGTATTTTAAGATTATAGATTAAATTTTTGGCATTATGTGTGGAATAGTAGGCGTATTTGATTTGAAAACGGGCTCCCAGGAATTGAGGCCCCAGGTGTTG
>DATFMO010000358.1:0-3133 GCA_035266925.1 Sunxiuqinia sp.
GACACTCAAGAAATTTGGCTACAAAACAGCGATTTTGTCAGGAGGTTTTACCTATTTTGGAAATTACCTGAAGTCGAAGCTCGATGTGGACTACGTGTTTGCCAATGACTTGGAAGTGGCCAATGGAAAATTGACTGGCCGTCACGTGGGGGAAATCATGGATGGCAACAAAAAGGCTGAGATGCTTAAATTATTGGCCTTCAAAGAAGATTTGCACCTGGAGCAGGTCATTGCGGTTGGTGATGGATCCAATGATTTGCCGATGATTCAGCTGGCGGGGCTGGGGATTGCTTTTCATGCGAAACCCAAAGTTCAGGCCTCAGCAAAAAATGCCATTTCGGAAATTGGTCTCGACGCCATTCTTTATTTGATTGGATTCCGCGATCGCGAAATTTACGGTTAAAAGAAGAACACCCTGCCTCCAGACTTTGGTGACAAGGTGCTTTTAACTTTGCATTTAGTCTTTCTTAACCTTCGGATCTTCTTTGGTGCGATCATACTGGCAGCAGCCGGGAAGGTCGTTGTAAGCCTCATCAGTGGCTTTGAACTTGTTGGTGTCATGTCCCACTTTAGCAACGGCTTTTTCTACATTTTCAACATTGGTTTTACTATCGTCCAATGTTACAACCATCATTTTGGTGTCCTTGTTCCAATCGGCTTTGGAAACACCATCGACAGAAAGAGCAGCTTTTTCAATACGTTTTTCGCATGATCCACAGTTCCCGTACACTTTAACCTTTTCCGTTTTATTGCCTGCAAAAACGGCCAATGTTCCCATCAGGAACAATGTGACTAAGCTTAGCATTCTTCTTTTCATCATCTTTCTAATTTTAAGGTTTATTCATGAATAATTATTCTTTTTCACAACACGATTTTTTCGTTGCATTTGGCATGTTTTCGCAATCCATTTTCATGCCGGTATGGGGCGTTTTTTCGCCAATTTCATTTCGTTCGTAATGGCAGCAGGCGGGAAGCTCATTGTAACGGACGTTGCTGGCGCGAAACAGTTGAGTGTCGTGCCCTGTCATGGCGATAGCCGTTTCTATTTGCTTCATGCTGGTTTGTTGATCATCAAAGCTCACCGCCATTTTTTTGGTTTTTTGATCCCAGTGAGCTTCAGAAACACCGTCCACTGTTTGGGCTGCTTTCTCAATGCGTTTCTCGCAGCTCCCACATTTCCCGTTCACCAGGAATTGTTCTGTTTTGTTGCCGGCAAAAGTTGCCATAGTCCCTGCTACAAACAGGGAAGCTATTAAGGCAATCGTTTTGGTCTTTTTCATCTGTTGATTTTTAAGTTATACAAATTCATAAATTGGTTTTTTTTATTTTGAAATTATTTTGTTCTCAGTCTCAGGGCATTTGAAATGACCGATACGGAACTGAAACTCATGGCTGTGGCTGCGATGATCGGACTAAGCAGGATCCCGAAAAACGGGAACAAAATTCCTGCTGCCACCGGTACGCCAATGGAGTTGTACACGAAAGCAAAAAACAGGTTTTGTTTGATGTTACGCATTACTTTTTCGCTCAGGTCACGGGCTCGCACAATGCCACTCAGGTCACCTTTCACCAAGGTAATTTCAGCACTTTGCATGGCAATATCAGTACCGGTTCCCATAGCAATGCCAATGTTGGCCTGTGCCAATGCCGGTGCATCGTTGATACCGTCACCAGCCATTGCAACAACGTGTCCCTGGTCCTGTAATTCTTTTACTTTTTTGTATTTGTCGTCCGGCAAACAATCGGCCTGGTAACCATCTAAATGCAATTCTTCGGCCACCGATTTGGCTGTGAGGTAATTGTCACCGGTGAACATGAGTACTTTTACGCCCATGTTTTGCAGTTTCTTAATCGCTTTTGCTGATGTTGACTTGATGGTGTCGGCCACACTCACAATACCGGCAACTTTATTTTCGGTTAGCAGGTACATCACCGTTTGTCCGGCCGACTGCCAATCTTTAATCGATTGCTGTTGCTTGTCCGTCGTTTTCACGCCAAAATCCTCGCAGAGCCGTTCATTACCCAAGCCAACTTTTTGTCCTTTGTATTTGGCTTGAACGCCTTTTCCGGTCACCGACTCAAAATCTTCCACCTTGGTTAATTCCAGGCCCTTTTCCTTGGTGCCTTTTACAATGGCTTCAGCCAACGGGTGTTCGCTGTACGAATCAATTGAGGCGGCCAATTGTAGCACTTCTTCATCAGAAAGATCACCAAATGACTGGTAAGATTTCAGCGATGGTTTCCCTTCGGTGATTGTACCGGTTTTGTCGATGATTAGCGTGTCGACTTTGTTCATTTCTTCGATGGCGCGGGCATCTTTCACCAATACGCCCGATTGAGCGCCACGTCCGGTTCCAACCATGATCGACATTGGAGTGGCCAATCCCAGTGCACAGGGGCAGGCAACGATCAACACCGAAACGGCATTGACAAAAGCATACACGTAGGCTGGTTCGGGGCCCCAGATGGCCCAAACAGTAAAGGTGATCAAGGCAATGCTGACGACAATCTGTACAAAATATTTGGCCACCACGTCTGCCAGCTTTTGAATGGGGGCACGTGACCGACTGGCTTCGTTCACCATCTCAATGATTTGGGACAGCAAAGTATCAGAGCCAACTTTTTCCGCTTTCATCTCAAAAGAGGTTTTCCCGTTGATGGTTCCCCCGGTCACTTTGTCCTCTTTGGATTTCTCTGCAGGAATCGGCTCGCCGGTGATCATACTTTCGTCGAGCACCGCGCTGCCTTCAACAATGATTCCATCCACGGGTACTTTTTCGCCGGGACGAACACGCAAAACATCGCCCACTAGAACATCCTCCAACGCGACTTCTTCTTCCTGCCCATTATTTAAACGATGGGCAACCGGTGGCACTAAATTCAGCAAGGCTTTGATGGCCGAATTGGTTTTGCTGTGTGCCCGCAATTCCATCACCTGACCCAACAAAACCAGTGTGAGGATGACGGCAGCAGCTTCAAAATAAACGTGTACATTGCCCTGGGCATCTTTGAATTGTGGCGGGAACAAACCTGGCAGCAACAATCCGACAATGCTGAATAAATAGGCAGCGCCCACACCAATGGAAATGAGCGTCCACATGTTGGGGGAACGACGGCGTACGGAACTATAACC
>DATFMO010000359.1:0-2469 GCA_035266925.1 Sunxiuqinia sp.
TTTCAATGGAAAAAGTCAATTGGCCCCATCGAAGATCGTCCGGGCCATTATAATCTTTGGGGCTATCGCACAACTGACGGACTAGGTTATCTCGAATACCTCCAACTTTGCGAAGATGTTGATGCTACTCCCCTATTTGTAGTCAATGTCGGAGTGGCACACAACGATTATTTCCCTTACGACAATTTGAATGGCTATATTCAGGATGCGCTGGACGCCATTGAATATGCCAACGGCGATACAACAACCACTTACGGCGCCATGCGGGCAGCAGCCGGACATCCCAAGCCGTTCAACCTGAAATACATTGAGATCGGCAATGAAAATTCCTGGGGTAATCGGTATAGCGAACGTTACACGCTGTTTTTGAATGCTATTAAAGAAAAATATCCTGACATTGAATGCATCGCCGATGGACCAGTCCCGGGGAACGAATGTGTTGACGAACATTACTATAGCTCTCCTCAATGGTTTATTGATCAATACCATAAATACGACACCTATAGTAGAACAGGTCCAAAGATTTACGTGGGTGAATACGCTGTAACCTCCGGGTGCGGCTTGGGTAATCTGGCGGCAGGAATTGGCGAAGCCGTTTACATGTGTGGCATGGAAAAAAACTCTGATGTTGTTACCATGAATTCATACGCCCCCATGTTTGTGAATATGAATGACCGGAGATGGAATCCTGATATGATTGATTACGATGCACACGGCGTATATTGCACCCCTTCTTATTATGTGCAGAAACTCTTTGCCAACAACATCGGAACCGTTAATTTACAAGTAGAAGATTCTTTAAATAGCGATATTTCTGCCATCAAAGGCGCAGTTGGACTTGGCACCTGGGCAACACAGGCTGATTATGATGACGTAAAGGTTGAAAAAATGGATGGAACAGTTTTGATCAATGATTCGTTGAATAATGATTCAGCCTGGACAACATACAACGGGGACTGGACAGTCGCCAATGGCATTTACTCGCAAACATCCGGGGCAACAGATTGCCGTTCGATTACAGAAAGTGTTTCCGATTCCACCTATATCTATTCGCTTCATGCTCGTAAAACCAGCGGTAACGAAGGATTCCTGATCATTTTCGGCTACCAGGATGAAAACAATTTCTACTGGTGGAACTTGGGTGGCTGGGGAAACACCAGGCACGCCGTTGAACATTGTGTTGCCGGTTCAAAATCCATTGTGACTGAAGTTCCGGGAAGTATTCAACCGAACGTTTGGTACAACATCACAATCAAAGTGACGCCGGCAACGGTATATTGCTACCTGAACGATGAGTTGATTCAGCAATTCGACGTATCGTCCTCAAAAGTACTTTATACTTCTGCATCCTTGGATGAAAGCAAAGGACTGGTCTACCTGAAAGTCATCAACCCATCAGCAAATGATGTTGAAACAACCCTGAACTTTAAAGGATTCAACGCCAATGGTATCAGTGGAGATGTTACCGTGTTAACCTCCAATTCACTCACAGACGAAAATTCAATGACCAATCCTGAAAATGTTTACCCGGTTTCGACTTCTTTGGGAGCACATCCATCGGCATTTAAATACTCGATTGTTGCAAATTCAGTCAACATCTTTAAGATTCAGAAGTCAGAAATAACCAAGGTGAATGAAAACCGTTCAAGTGAATTTTCTGTCAGTCCCAACCCCACGACTGATCATGTGATGATTCATTTTACAAATCGAAGGATATCCAATGTTCAGATTACTAGTTTATCCGGGGCGCTTGTCCTTAATAAACGAGTTGAAAACGGAAGTCGAATTGACTTATCACACTTAACGCCCGGAATTTATGTGGTTCATGCCGACGGACTTGGATCAAAGAAAATTGTGAAATATTAATTTCCTTTAAAATCCTACGATGAAATCATTACTTATTTTCACCTTACTGCTATCATTTAATGCTATTTATGCACAAAATGAAAATCTAAAACTCCATTATATATTTAACGAAACCAGTACTGATACAATTGTCAAGGATGTCTCCGGAAATGGTTACGATGCCCAGCTGAAAAACCGCGCTTATGTTGATCAGATGGAGAATTTCAATGTCCTGAATCTTGGCTTTTCCAATGGTTATTTAGACATGGGGGGAAAAACTGGCAAGCTGATCAGCAACTTGCATGATTTTTCCATTTCAACCTATGTTTTAGTCGACGGATCAGCAGACTTGAACGCATTTGGCAATTTTGTATGGTCCTTTTCCAACAGTGATGATATTCTGAAAGATCAGAATGGCTGCCTGTTTTTTTCCGCAAAAGTCCAGAGATACGCCATCACCAAATCGGATTACCAGGCTGAGTCCGGGATCGAAGTCGGCACACCATTGGCAAAGAAAACATGGAAACAGGTTGTTTATACGCAGTCGGGAAATACAGCAACAATTTATGTGAATGGTGTTGCTGTAAAAACCGGATCAATCGCGATACACCCCAGTGCATTAGG
>DATFMO010000360.1:0-2987 GCA_035266925.1 Sunxiuqinia sp.
ACAGACCCCTCTGTCGATCGTAAACAATCGATGTCTCCCCTTATCAAAATGGAAGAAAACGCTTCGAGTTTACGGCGTACCTCATCCTTGCGCAAGAATCTGTTTGCCAAAAAAATATCCAATAATGAATTCTCAATGACCAATTTCCAAACCGGAAGGTCCAATTATTGATTGGCGACCGGCTGAACTTCCTTGCCGTAGCGGCGGGCCACAATGCTAATGTAGAAGAGTTGGAAAGCATGGTAGATCATGACGGGAACAAGGAACAAGCTCCCAATCGTGGTTCCGGCAAAAAGCACGCTGGCCATTACTGAGCCATGTACCAATGACTTTTTTGATCCACAGAATAAGACGGTGATCCGGTCTTCCCGGTTAAAATGAATCTGCTTGGTCAGCCACTTCGTTCCTTCAAAAATGAAAAAGAACAAGGCCAAAACACTCCCCGTCAAAATTAACAGATCGTGTAGCTTGATGCTGGCAAAGATGCCATTGCCAAATGAATCTCCAAAGCTGCGATAAACGATGGTCAGGATCACGGTCTTGTCGAACAGGCTCAGGTAACGCTTGTTGCGATTGGCCCACTTGCCCCAAACCCGATGTAGAAAAAGCCCGACAATTAGCGGAATGAGAATCTGGATAACCAGGTCGCGAAGCACATCACCAAAGGCAAAAGCTTCATTTTGCTGTTCTAAAAAAATGCTCATCCACAGCGGGGTAATGATGATACCGATAATTCCGGAGACGCTCGCATTGAAGATGGCGCTGGGAATATTGCCTTCAGCCAGGGAAACCATAACGACCGATGAAGAAACCGTGGAAGGCAAGGCAGCGAGGAAGAATACTGACAACCAAAATATTTCGCCATCAGTGCCTTTCAATAACGGATGGAAAGCCAACACAACCAAAGGAAATAGAAGAAACGTAATGGATTGAATGGTCACATGAATGCGCCAGTTGCTCAGGTCGTTGATAAGTTTCTCAGGACTAAGACGCAAACCATAAAAGAAAAACAGCAGCGCAATACCATAGCGGATCACACTGTGCAACTCAATGGCACTGCCTGCTTTGCCGATGCCCGGTAAAAGGTAGGCCAGCAGGATCATTCCAATGATGCCCGAGATAAACCCGTCAGGCAGAAATCTTCGAATATTTTTCCATCGTTGATCGGCCATTCGCGAATGCTACTTTCTTTCTGTAAAGATGGATTTATTTCGACAAAGTAAAAAACAGCATTGCTGAGAGACAGCGTTCCTGAAAAACAAAATGTCTGAGTGGGAAAGTGCCTGATTTCATTGATTCTAAGCCTGAAAATTAGTTAATTTTGTCATTCAGGAGAAATAACTGAATGACCATGAACCCACTGATTCTAGTTGCTTCATTCCTGATCTTCCTTTCCTGTGGAAAATCACACCAGTTGCCAAAAGTGGAGATTAACAGTTCCATGGGTAAAATTGTCGTGGCAATTGATACCATCCATGCGCCCACTTTTTTATTACATGTTCACTTCATAAGAAAGAATTTAAATGGCACTTATTCAGGACTATTAACAATTCTTTAGTTATTCTTGGTTTGATTTTCAATGATTTATGGGTTACCTTTATTAGTTTGTCGGAATAAAAATACGGTGAATGACTAATAAAAGAAATATGAGAAAAATTTACATGAATCAAACAGTGTTACTTTTTGTTTGCCTGGTTCTCCTGGCAACTGGAAAATTAGCCGCACAGAATGATCCACAAATGATGATCACTGATTCGGCAGGTGTAGAACTGAGTGGGCCGTTGAGCCTGAATGTAGGAGACGAGGTTGAAATGTATGTGGTGTACAAAAATCAACAGGGAGATACTGTTAACGTTGATGTAAGATGGTCAGTTGATCCGGGTTATCTCGGACGGGTCGACGATGGCATGTTCAAAGCTTATCATGCAGGCGATGGTTATTTGTATGCGAAATACAAAGGAGCCATTGATTCTGTTGAAGTCGTTGTTGCCGGAACGATGAAAGAAGGTGATGACGAAGGAGATGGGGACCATCATGACGGGGAAGCTGATCAGGATAGCATTGATTATCCAAAAGTGAAGATTATTCCTGGCAATGTGAAAGTTGCGTATGGTGATTCTGTCCAGCTGAATGCTTTTTACGTTGATAGCGCTGGTATTAAGCAAGACGTATCGTTTGATTGGTCGGTCATTCCGGATACCTTTGGTGTTTTCTCCATGGCTAATCCGGGCATGTTTATTCCCGATACAACGGGGAATGCCTATTTGGTAGCTGGCTACGATACGTTAGCGGATACGGTTAGAGTGAAGGTTTATGTCCCCATAGACTGGCCCGATCATGAAAAGCCAGAGCATCCTGATCATTCGAATCATCCACAGAATCTAACAATTTCACCAAAGGATACCATAGTGAATGCCACAACTGCTACGATTCAGTATTCAGCAGAATACCGCATGAATGGCAGCATTGAAGATGGTTCGATGGTTGAATGGTCTGTTGAAGGTGATTCTGTTGGCGTATTTTCTGATACGCAGAATGGGCTTCTAAGGCTTAACGGAACAACCGGTGTAGCTGTGATCAAAGCAAAAATCGGCCATTTCTGGCAATCCACAGAACTGACTGTTGTGGATTCTACCGCCGACACACACATCAATTCCATCACGATTCATCGCGTTTTACCTGATGGACATGAACTGCCACCGAAACATCTGATGGAAGGGGATTCCTATAAAATTGGCGGACTGCCTTATCCGTTGAATGCATTGAATGGCGGACGAATCCACTTCCCATTTGGAAGTTTACATGAAGATGTGACCATTTACATGTTCATTCCTGAAGAATATGCGAAGATGGACAGCGACAGCACGTCAATTGCCTATAACGATAGTATCATCGCAGGAGTAAAATTCAATGTAAAACCGGATGACAGCACAGATGTTGTCGATCCTTATTATTTCGATATTCCTTTGAATCTATCCATTTGCTTC
>DATFMO010000361.1:0-5335 GCA_035266925.1 Sunxiuqinia sp.
TGCTCGAAATTCGTACATATTCCCTGAAGCAAAATTCCGACCTTTCTTTAATTCCGAAAAATTTGTGGTAATTTCCCTAATTCTTTAAACTTATTCTGATGAACCAAAACAACAACCTGAAAGAACAGCTTTTGAACCGCCTCAACAGCCTGTTAGACGAGAAAATAGAAACGGCCAAACAGGAGATTGAGTTGATAAAAGATGCGCGTGATAATGAAACCAAAAACAGCGTGGGAGATAAATACGAAACCGCCCATGCCATGCTTCAAATGGAGTTGGAAAAATACCAATCTCAGTTGGCTAAAATGCGCACCCTGAAAAAAGAACTGGAGCAGATAAATCCACAAAAAACATACACGACGGCGGAGTTTGGGAGTTTGGTTGTCTGTAATTCGGGCAACTATTTTTTGTCCATCGGAATGGGAAAAATTGAACTTGGAAAGGAAAATTATTATTGCCTGTCCACTATTTCTCCGATTGGTCAGGCATTGCTTGGAAAGACGACAAGCGACGAGGTTCAGTTCCAAGGGAAAACAATCATCATTCAGAAGATTGTTTGATTAATTCAAAGCTTATTAAAAAACCGGTATTTCACGCTGATTATTCGCAGTGTACCTCATAGGTACACTTCTGAATTGAAGCAATGATTAGCAAATCAGAATTGGGATAATTACGGTCTATTTTATCTCGGTACATAAAAATTATTAAATTGCAATTCTGAATTCAATCTTGTGCATTGGATTGCTTTCATTTTAATAAAAACCAAAATTTAACTTGTGTTATGAAAAAAATCCTAATACTTGCCTTTTTATTCAGTTGTTTAAATGTAATTGCCCAAAAAGAAACCAGGCCTTTTGATTTTCGTTTTGGAATTGGAAAATCTCTTTTAGGGAGTGGAGACTATATTGTTACAGTTCTGGAAAATGAAGTGAATTATAAGCTGAATCACTATTTTACAACATCGGTCTCTGTAAATTTTGCTCGTAATCATGAAGGAGAGATCTCAACTACTTCATTTATACAGGGAAATTTGAATTTATTTTTCTCTCCATTTCGAAATTCACGGAAGAATGATTTTAGACTGGGAAGCGGATTTACAGTTTATCAGGTGACTGATGCCGCTAGAGTTGCAGCATATTATGAAAATGGAGTCATTGTTGATACGGTACATGAAATTGATTCAAGAAATTCAATTGGATATAATATCATTATTGAGGATAGTTATAATTTGACTGGTCAATTTTTTGTTGGGTTGAAACTTTTCACCCAAAGTTATCACAACTACGACATTAATACCGGAGGGCTATTAAAAATTGGATATCACTTTTAATAATCTATTTAATTTTAGAATCATTCTGATTTAATCCAATCACACCTGCAAAATTGATTATTGTTCAAAATTAAGATCACCCGAATCAAAACCCAAAATTCATCATGCATTTAAAAATTTCGTTTTTAATCTTACTGTTCGCTGTCAGCACGAATCTTTATGCTCAAACCAACGAGGAAATTTCCAAAGCTGACTACTTATCTGTAAAAACAGGATTTATCGTTGATCGCTATAACTCGTTGGGCCTGACCACGTACTTCGAATATCAGAAAGACTTGAAACAAAATTGGCAATATGGAATTGCCTATGAACATTCAACTCATTTGGGATTTTTGGCTACTGATCAATTGTATCAGCTATCATCCAATTTAAGTTTGTTAAGTCTAAATGGCTATTATAAATTGAATGCAATAAAGGACAAGCTTTTTTGGGAATTCGGCCTGGGAATCGGGGGCGCCCACGTTAATTGGGACAACAATAATGCTTTTGGTGTTACCGTGAATACCAGCTTGACTTTGAATATGAAACTTTCAAAGCGAATATATGTTGAAGCTTCGCCTCTCATTATCCTATTGCCAGCGGATCGGGTCTACTTTTCAACCATGGATGTTGATCATTTCAGTAGCTTTTATGCTTTTTCGTTTTTTCCCGTTGGAATAAAAGTAAAAATGTAGTGCTTTTTAATTTGAAAAAATATGCTGTTTAAGCAGTCTTAAAGATGATCTTAATTTCATATTTAAAAGATTGCCCACTGACGTATAATTTATAATTTCGGCTTCTCATTTTACCGTACTACGTCCGACACAGACAATCGGTTGATAATGATGGGACGAGTTTCAGAGAGATTGAATTTCCATCATTTCATTAAATCCAAGTTGATGAGGTCAATAACATTTCAACAAAAAATTGCCGGACTGGCTGGCGTTTTCCGTTCGTTACAGTATCGGAATTATCGCTTGTTTTTTGGTGGGCAAAGCTTGTCGTTGATTGGAACGTGGATTCAACGGATTGCGCTTCCATGGTTGGTTTATGATCTCACAAATTCAGCATTTCTGTTGGGATTGGTCGGTTTTGCAGGCCAGATTCCCTTGTTTTTGATGGCTCCTTTTGCTGGCGTGCTGGCTGATCGCTGGAACCGATACTACATGTTGATTGCCACGCAAATTGCAGCTATGTTGCAGGCATTGGCTCTCGCTGCCCTTTATTTTACCGGCACAATTCAGGTATGGCAAATCATTGCGTTAGCTGTGTTTTTGGGCTGCGTTAACGCTTTTGATGTTCCCATACGCCAATCATTCGTGGTAGACATGGTCGATAGAAAAGAAGACCTGGGCAACGCCATCGCCTTGAATTCTTCGATGTTTAATGCCGCGCGTTTACTGGGCCCGTCAATTGCCGGTTTGCTGATTTCGTTTACCAGCGAAGGAATTTGTTTCTTGTTGAATGGTGTGAGCTATTTGTTTGTGATTGCTTCCTTGCTTTTGATGCGAATACCCAAGCGTAAACGGGAAGTTCGCAATCAGCGGATTTTTACGGAATTGAAAGATGGATTTTCCTACGCGTTTGGTTTTGCACCCATCAAATACATTATCCTGCTGCTAGCTTTGGTTAGTCTGATTGGTATGCCGTACGTGGTATTGATGCCCGTTTTTGCCAGGGAGGTGCTCCACGGCGACTCACACACTTTTGGTTTCCTGATGGGAGCGACAGGGCTGGGGGCACTTGCTGGAGCTATTTATCTGGCGTCACGCAAAAATGTGGTAGGCTTGGAAAAAGTGATTCCAATTGCTGCAACCTGCTTTGGGGTGGGTTTGATCGTCTTTTCGTTTACCCGGTTTTTCGGCATTTCATTGCTATTGATGACCCTTGTGGGCATGGGAATGATGCTTCAAATTGCGTCCAGTAATTCCATTATACAAACGGTGGTTGATGATGACATGCGAGGTCGTGTGATGAGTTTTTATTTGATGGCCATTGGCGGAATTGCTCCTTTTGGAAGTTTGCTGGCCGGAAGTTTGGCAACGACGATCGGTGTGCCACATACCTTTCTGATTGGTGGAAGTTTCATTTTGGCAGGGGCCATTCTGTTTAGCTTGAAATGCAACGAAATTAAGATGCTGATTCAACCCATCTACGAAAAAATGGGTATCTATTCTGAAAAGGAAATGAAGGTCCAGCCGGAAATGGGGCGACAAAAATAAAAAGCTCAATCCATCCAGATCGAGCTTTTCTTTCATTCAATTACAATTTAAGCAAAATTTAAACCATTGGATATTTTTTAAAGATCTCTTCAGACTTCATCAAAATATCCACATATTGTGCCCGCTGGTATGAAAATGGGTCTTTCAGGTTCTTGCGAGAAAGCTTACCGCGGAAATCATTCAATGACATATATTGTTTTTTGTCCATCCATTCGGATAATTCTTTTAGTACATTAGCAACAAAAGGCGGTTGATGGCGATAAATGGCTGAAACAACCTGGACGACATCAGCACCAGCCAGTAACATTTTAACCACGTCTTTTGAATCGGAAATTCCCCGGCTGGCACACACACTGGCATCAATATTTCCATAGAGAAGCCCTGCATAACGCAATGCCAACTGGTGATCTTTTTCTTGGGTTAATTCCCATGGATAATGGAACAATTCCTCTTCAATGTCAATGTCGGGTTGGAAAAAGCGATTGAAAAGTACATATCCATCGGCTCCGGCTTCATCCAGTTTTTTGATAAAATTCAGTGTGTTGGTGTAAAATGGGCTTAATTTCACACTCACAGGAATTTTTACTGCTTTCTTAATGCTGGTGACAATTTGAACCTGTTTATCTTCAATGCCGGTTCCTTCAACTTCAAAATATCCGGGGGTAGCATAGAGGTTGATCTCCAGGGCATCAACACCGGTTTGTTCCAGTTCTTTGGCATATTCAACCCAGGTTGTTTCGTAAATTGCATTTAAGCTAGCGATAACAGGTACCGATGCATTTTCTTTTAATGTTTTTACGTTGAATAAATGTTCTTTTGGGCCAGCATGCTCTAAATTTGGAAAAAGATGCGTCATTTCTGCATTTCTTTCTTCATATTCATGAAGTTCTTCATCAAATTGAATCGATTCCAGCTGGATTTGTTCTTCAAATAAAGACTTGTAAACAATCGCTGCAATTCCGGCTTCTTCTAATTGTTTGATGACTTCTGGTTTGTTAACCAGGTTACTAGCGCCTAATATCAATGGATTTTTGAGTTTTAAGCCCATGTAGGTAGTTGATAAATCTGCCATAATATTGATTTTACAGGTTATTTTATGATACTTTAACTTTACAAATTGGTGATTTGTTCAGTTCTAAAAATACTAAAAATAGACAAGTATCTGAAATTCCTGAGGGTGGAATATGAAGTCTGAGAAAGAAAATAGGAAGTTGTAAATAGGATGTTTGAAATAGAAAGAAATTGAGTCACAGTGTCCTGTCTCAGTTTCTAAAAGCTAATTATTTTCAATACTTCATTCTGCTTTTAGGTATGCATGCGGATACTCATTTTACTTTTTTAATGAATGACCAATTATCCAATGACCAATGACCGATTTATCACGCGATCACTCCTGATCCGAGCAATTCATTTCCATCATACCAGGCGGCAAATTGGCCGGAAGTAATTCCGCGTTGCTCATCATCGAAAAGCATGTAAAGGCCTTCTTCTCGTTGGTAAAGGGTGGCTTTTTCCAACGGCTGGCGGTAGCGGATGCGAACATCGTAACGGCGTGATTCTCCAACTTCCATTTTCAGGTCCTCACGAATCCAATGGATTTCCGGAGTTGCGATAAATAGGCCGGGGCGATACAATCCGGGATGTTCAGCACCTTCACCGACGTAGATGATGTTTCGTTTTACGTCGGTTCCCAGTACAAACAGCGGTTCCTCGTGTCCGCCAATATTCAGTCCTTTTCGCTGGCCAACGGTGTAAAAATGGGCACCACGATGTTCGCCAATCACCTCACCATTCCAGGGCTTGT
>DATFMO010000362.1:0-7587 GCA_035266925.1 Sunxiuqinia sp.
TATTGACGTTATTATTTTATTTTGTTTCATTGGGAGTCAGTGCGCAGAATTTAAAGAAATATTATACGTCTAACATTCAAGATAATGGCGTATTGTATTTTATACATCCAGATTCAAAGTTTGCCAATAAAAAATTAAATAGTGAGTTTGTATATGATATAACATATAATACAAAGCAAAGCACGGGCACGTTCAATTTTTCATATTTCGACAAAAATCAGTACCATCTTGATCGTATCGCCTTTTTCATTAAAGATTCGAAGTATTGTTTTGAAATAAAAAAGATTTTTATTGAAATGAGAAAATCAAAATGGTATTATCGTTATTCCGTGAAGATTCCATTTGAACAGTTAAAATTGTTTTACCATCAGGAGAATCCCAAAATAGTTCTTTATCGGAAAAACAGACAGGCAATAGAACTTATTCCGAGGAACTCATGGAAGAAAAATTCGGATATTGTCAAAAAAATCTTTGCAATAATTTCTTACAACAAATAATAGTTTTTTCCTAATTCAAACTAATCCAATAAACTAGATTTCATCGTCCTCCACATTTTATTCACCATATTGTAAAACGCTACTGACGAACCCCACCTTTTAAGGTTAATGAGTATCCGTATGCATACCTAAAAGCAAAATGAAGTATTGAAAATCAATTCGTTTGCCCCAAGCCCTGAAGGGAGCGAATTGATTTTCCCTGCTCCCTATAGAGTCGGGGCAAACAGGGAGAATCCCAGTCTGACGCCTGGCAGGAATTTGCGAACCAGGTAAATATCCGGATAACCATTTAAGGTTAATATCAAACCAACTACCGTTGACCGGAGGTTATGAATCTGGCTATGTTTGAAACTGTAGATATACCGATTTTGTAATAACCCGGATAGAATATGTGTTACAATTTTCTAGACAAATTTGATCCCTGCTCTGGCCTTTCGCTAGAGTAGCACATCGTTTAAGTGGTAGAAACGGGAAGCTTTCTTGGTGATCTTAGATACAAAACGTTGTCGAATGTTTTCATCTGGTTCCTCGCTTATTTCCTGAGTGGCCAACGTTAACTTTTTGTTGAAGGAGTTAAATATTTAGTTTACACCGTTATTAGAAAATAAGAAAAGAAAATTTTCGAAGTTTCTAATTCATTTTTGAAACTAAAGGCCGCTGAAACCCATAAAAATGACTGGAAGCAATGTTCATTAAAATAGAATAGCTATGGAAGAAAAGATTATTACAATTGCCTTGTTGCCTTATTCCAAAGCTGAAGTTCTTCGCTCTTTACTTGAAGCCAAAGGGATAAGTTGTTCGCTGGAAAATGTTAACATGATTCAGGGAGCAGTAGCAGCAGGCGTCAAAGTGCGAATTAATGCCAAAGACGCCAAAAAAGCCTATCCCATTTTAGACCGGATGCTGGGAAAACCAGCCAAGAGCTATCAACAAACCGAAAATGCGATTTTGGTCCCGGTTGATTTTTCGAGTTCGTCGTTGAAAGCGGGAGCGATGGCTTTTGAAATTGCTCAAAAACTGGATGCCACGATGGTGTTCTATCACGTAATTCCCCAACCCGATTATTTTACCATTCCGTATTCAGATGTCATGGCTTTTGATGCCGGACTGTACGATCATTTGAAAGAACGGGAAGAGCATGTCAATAAGGAATTTGTAGGTTTTTTGAAGAAGTTGGCAGACTTGGTAGGACAAAAGGCCTGGAAAAGTGTCAAGATGGAGCAGATTGTAAAAATGGGGTATGCGGAAGAAGATATCTTGAATTATACAGAAGTTCATCCGCCGCGCCTGATTGTGATGGGAATTAAAGACCCTGAAAAAGAGCGCGAAACAATTATGGGAAGCACTACGGCCGGCGTAATTTATAATGCTGATGTCCCGGTGTTTGTGATCCCTGAGAAAGCACCAATTTTAAACTTGGCATCGGTTAAAAAGGTGGCATATGCAACCAATTTTGATGTAAAGGATTTTGCTTCGATTGACAAGTTGTTGGGCATTTTAAAACCGTTCAATACGGAAGTAACTTGTATACATATTGGCGACAAAGATCAGCAGGAGTGGGATGAAGCCAAACTGAAAGCTATGAGTAAAGAATTGAAGCGGAACTACAAGGATACCAATCTAAAGTGCACCATGATTGAGGGAAAAGAAGTTCTTGCAGACTTAGAAAAATACATCCAGGAAAATAAGATTGATGTGTTGTCATTGACAACGCACAAGCGGAACATGATTACCCGGATTTTTAATCCGAGTATTGCACGGAAAATGGTTTTCCACATGAAAACACCGTTATTGGTTTTTCATGCATAAAATGGATGAAAAGCGCTTAAAAAAACCGGGTGAAAGCCCGGTTTTTTAATTATTGAAAGGTGGCTAATTTGCTCAAATATTTCCCGATAATGTCAAACTCCAGGTTGACAACCGATCCCACTTCGAAAGTATGGAAGTTGGTTTCGTTGTATGTGTAAGGAATAATGGCTACCTGGAATGAATTGTCTTTGGAATTGACAACAGTCAGGCTAACACCGTTCACGGTGACCGATCCTTTTTCTACGGTCATGTATCCTTGTTGAGCTTTCGACTTGTCAAACTCGTACTCAAACGTGAAATACCAGCTACCATCAGCTTCTTCAACTTTGGTACAGGTGGCCGTTTGGTCAACATGCCCTTGAACGATGTGGCCGTCCAGCCGTCCGTTCATCATCATACTGCGCTCCAGGTTCACTTTGGTACCCACTTCCCAGTATCCCAGGTTGGTTTTTGACAAGGTTTCCTTAATGGCGGTTACCGTGTATGTATTAGCTTTTTTGTCGACTTTAACTACGGTCAAACAGACTCCGTTGTGCGACAAACTTTGATCGATTTTTAACTCGTCTACAAATGAACAAGTCAAGGTAAAATGATAATTTTCCTGCTCTTTTTCGATGGCTTTCACCACTCCGTATTCTTCGACTATTCCTGAAAACATGATTCGTTGATTTTTTATGGCGCGAAGTTACCGATTTTCGATTAATTGGGGAAATGAGGACGGGGATGATTTCGCGATGAAGATAAATCTTGATCGTTTTTGTCTCAGGCCTTCAGGCTAAGGGTTCGTCGGTACTATGGTCTGGCCTGCAAGGGGCGTTGCCCCTTGTTTTGTTGTCACAGCCCTTCAGGCTGGTGATTCATTTCTGCTAATCAAGCACTTTTATCGAAATCAGGCTGAAAGACTGAAACATCAAAGTTTGGGGCGACGCCCCAAGAAAAGGACGAAGTTCTTCATTCACCGTGAAAGGGTGAGACAGTATTTAGTTTAAATGAGTATCCGCATGCATACCTAAAAGCAGAATGAAGTATTGAAAATCAATTCGTTTGCCCCAAGCTCTGAAAGGAGCGAATTGATTTTCCCTGGTTCCTTTAGAGCCGGGGCAAACAGGGAGAATCCCAGTCTGATGACTGGCAGGAATTTGCGAACCAGGTAAAAATGCGGATAACCATTTAATTTTTTACAAATTGTCTCCTGTAGGTTGTTCCGTTCGATTTGATTTGAATAATATAGAACCCATCTGCCAAATTCCGAACATTTATTTTATTGGACACAGGTTGATCACTCTGAATGAGTTTTTGTCCTTTAAGATTAAAAACAGAAATGGAATTGGCTCGTTCACTATTCGGAAGTTGAACATGGAGTTCAGCTGTAGTCGGATTTGGAAAGACTTTCCAATTGTTGTTCGAAACTATTTCAGGTGCATCCGTCACCATCGAATTTTTACTGATCAGCCACAGTTCCGGGTCAAATTGAATGGAATCCGGCTTTTCTGACAACTCAAATGTTTGTGGATTGGTGGTTTGGTATAGGCGAACGTCTTGGCTATTACCATCCTGCCAAACACGCAATGGAACGTGCATGGGGAAGAAATCGACCGAAGGATCAGATGTTGTTTGGCTGATCATCAATTTATATTTTCCATTGTCGCTAAAATCAGTGTAATGGCTAATTTGATAAGTGGGGTAGCCCTGCCCATAATACCAATCATTAAAAAATTCAGTCAAACTTGTATCGCCAGCTGCTTCCATGTGAGTTACAAAATCTTCCTGGGAAGCAAACCCGTATTTTATTTTTGGGTCGTTAAAATAACTTCGCAGTCCATTGAAAAAGGCGGAGTCACCCAGTTCCCATTGGAGCATTCGAAGCAGGTAAGCTCCTTTGTCGTAAGTCAGCCGGCTGTCAAAAATTCGGAGAACACTGGTTGTATCTTCTACGAAAACAGATCCGTCTGGCTTGCTGACGATATTGGAAAGGTTTGATATTCTCCAGCTGTACCAGGAAGTGCTGTCCAGCAAATACTTCCGGGTCAATCCTTCCAAAAAGGTGGCAAAACCTTCGTTGAGCCAAATGTTGTGCCAGCTGCTGAGCGTAATGCAGTCGCCAAACCATTGATGAGCCATTTCGTGTGCCACGAGGCGAAAATTCAAATTGTACATGAAACTCATCGTTTGATGTTCCATACCACCACCCCAGCCAAACTGGGCGTGACCGTATTTTTCGTCGGCAAAAGGGTAATCACCAATCAACGAATTGTAGAGCGTCATGATGTTGCGAATGTTGGTTGACTTTGTTTTGGCAACTTCAAGATAGGAAGGATACACATAGTTAAGGATTGGCATTTTTCTTCCATCTTCGAATGTCAGTGTGTCTGAAAAGGCTGCGTAATTGGTTACTGCAATTGCAACCAAGTATGTTGCGATGGGGTAGTTGTGCCGCCATCTGGCGAAGGTTTTCCCATTTACCGTTTTTTCCTGAATTAATTTTCCGTTGCTGGCTGCTTTGTTCCCTTCAGGACAAGTGACTTCCACTTCAATCGAATCAATTTTATCTTGAAGACTTTGTTTGCAGGGCCACCACTCCATGGCTCCGTAGGGTTCGGAAAGTGTCCACATGATTGGGTTTGAAAGTGGCGTATTGGTTGCCTCAAAAGAGCCGAAGCCCGTACTTGTGGGAACGCCGTGATACCAGACCGAAATAGAGTCGAGTGTATTCGGGGACAGTGCCGATTGAAAATCAATCGTTATTTTATCTGATTCATGGGTGAAATTTTTAGATGCTACGTGATATTTGACAGAATCCACGGTCATGTTGTCTTTCAGATCAAATTTCACACTTGAAAAATTGGCGATTAAGGGTTTGAAATAAGACGTTATTTCACCGGAAATGGCGCGAATAGCCGGATCAACTTTCCAGTTCATGCGTTGAAAAACGAGGTCCCAGTTCGTGTAAGTTGAATCCTCTATAAAGTTGGCTTTTTTCAAATAGGATCTGGATTCCATGAACGGCATTTTGTCGTGCGACCCGAAATCCTGTGTCTTCCCGAACAACGGGAACAAAATAGTCCCAATCACCAATGCAAGGAATTTACGATTCATTGTTCAACCAATTGATTGTTTAAACTCCGGCTTTTTTCGATGATTTGAAATTTGCTCGTAGGCAAATGCAATTTTTAGCAGTGTTGGTTCGCTCCAGGCCCGTCCAAAAAAGGAGATGCCAACTGGGAGGCCGTGCACAAATCCGGCAGGAACCGTAATGTTTGGATAACCGGCGATAGCAGCAGCGTCGCTGGTGCCACCCATGTAATGGTCGCCGTCCACCAGGTCAATTGTCCAGCTCGGTGCATTTGTGGGGGCAAGCAAGGCATCCAACTTGTGCATGTCCATTACTTTATCGATCCCTTCTTGGCGGGTTTTAGTTTTCGAGGTTTTTAACGCCTCCAAATACTTAGGATCTTTCAACCCATTTGTCTTTTCAGCTTCGTCAAAAATTTCCTGGCCAAACCACTTCATTTCCTGGGCAGCATGTTTTTGATTGAATTCAATCAAATCTGCCAAGGTCTTTATGGGAATGTTTTTGCGGGTGGATAAGTAGGTTTGCATGCCGGTTTTTAACTCCGTAAGCAGTACGGTCCACTCCGCTTTTCCCCATTCATCGCGGCCTTCAAGCACAACATTGTCAACAAGATTAGCTCCTGCATTTTTCAATTGGTCAATGGCCGTTTTCATCAATTCATCCACTTCGGAATGAAAGCCGAAAAAGTTGGTGACAATTCCGATGCGGGCTCCCTTTAGTCCGTAGGGGTCCAGAAACTGGGAATAATTGGTGTAAATTTTTCCTTTGGGAAGGTTGGATTCTGCATCATTGGGATCAAACTCTGCTAATGCTCCCAGCAAAATCGCAGCATCCTGAACGGTTCGTGCCATGGGGCCGGCAGTGTCCTGGCTGTGTGAGATGGGAATGATGCCGTCGCGGCTCCACATTCCCAGTGTTGGTTTGATGCCCACCACGCCATTGATACCCGAGGGGCAAATCACCGATCCGTCTGTTTCCGTGCCAATCCCAATGGTACATAAATTAGCGGCGACTGCCGCTCCGGTGCCCGAGCTTGAGCCACAAGGGCTTCGATCCAGGCAATAAGGATTGTGAGTTTGGCCACCGCGACCGCTCCACCCACTTGATGACCGTGTCGAGCGAATGTTGGCCCATTCGCTGAGGTTGGTTTTCCCTAGCAGAACAGCTCCGGCATCGCGCAATTTTTTAACGATGAATGCATCGTCAGGCGCGGGATACCCTTCCAGTGCCAACGATCCGGCAGAGGTCATCATCTGATCGCCAGTGTCAATATTGTCTTTGATGAGTATCGGAATGCCGTGAAGTGGCCCACGAATTTTTCCTGCTTTTCGTTCCTGATCCAGCTTTTTGGCAATGTTCAATGCATCGGGGTTGACTTCAATGACTGAATGAAGCATCGGGTCAACTTTTCGAATCTGATCCAGGTATTTCTGACAGATTTGTACAGCCGTCATTTTGCCATCAGACATGGCTTGTTGAAATTGATCAATGGTTAATTCGTTCAAATCGAACTTGGGAGTGGCAGTGGGAGTAAGAGTGGCGGAGCTTTCTTCGCTTGTTTTATTAGGAGTTTGACAAGCTGTAACACCGATGATCGACAAGACAGATCCCCCTGCCAATGTCGATCGGACAAAATTGCGTCTTTTCATTTTTATACCCTTTTCAAATTCTGAACAAGTTAATGAAAGCTTTTGATCAGGGCAAAACTAAGTTGTTGAGGTGTCTCTTTAGAGTCTCACTTGAAGTGAGACTCTAAATGAAGCTTTATCGTTTTTGATATTGTTCTTCGTAATATTTCTGGTAGTCACCGCTGGTGATGTTCTTCAGCCAGACTTCGTTCTCCAGATACCAGTCGATGGTTTTCTCCAACCCTTCTTCAAACTGGAGGCTGGGTACCCAGCTCAATTCATTTTGTAATTTAGTCGAGTCAATTGCATAGCGTAAATCATGGCCGGCGCGGTCTTTTACATAGGTGATCAGTTTTTCTGACGTTTCTTCTTCGCGATTCAGCTTTCGATCCATGATGCGGCACATTAAGCGGATCAGGTCTATGTTGGTCCATTCATTGTGCCCACCAATGTTGTAGGTTTCGCCAACTTTTCCCTGGTGAAAAATGACATCAATGGCCCTGGCGTGATCTTCTACCCATAACCAGTCGCGGATGTTTTCGCCTTTGCCATAAACCGGCAGTGGCTTATTGTTTCGGAT
>DATFMO010000363.1:0-3740 GCA_035266925.1 Sunxiuqinia sp.
GTTATAGGGATTTCCCTTGCCAATCAAAACATCTGCTGCATTTGGAACATCTGGCGTCCAGTTGCTTGGATTCCAATTATCAGCATTGAAAAATTCGTTACTCACTGATCCTACCCAAGTGTGGGTTTGTGCCGAAGAAAAGCCCGCCGAAAGAAGCAGGAATGCAGCAATTAAAAAAAGTTGATTGATTTTACGCATAAAGAAACGGTTTGAAAATTGAATCAAACGAACATTGAAATACGGATTCGATTTTTTCATCATTAGTAGGTTGTTAATCGTAAATGAAGTAAGATCGCACCATTTTGGAACGCCTATTTTTTGATAACAACTAAAGTATTTAAAAGATTGATTTTGATACGGCACAAAATGTTAACAATCCTAAATTGAATTCGACGATGCAGGTAAATTTTCCTGTGGATTATCGGCTTTGAACGAAGCAATCGAATTGAGGAAAACAATTCCGGCACAAAGCAAAGCTGCCCATGAATAGGTCGCCCAGTGTGTGAAAGAAAAGCTAAACAGCAACGGCCCCAATGCACTGAAAAACACCAGCGAGCTCATGGCGAATCCGCTTATTGCCCCCAGGTGTTCCCGGCCATAAAAGCGGGGCCACACCACGGCAGCCAATACACTGAACAACCCCTGAGCAATTCCATTACCAACAATTAAAAAGAAATAAGGCACACCCGGTGACAGGTAAAACAAACTAATCATGGATATCATTTGTCCAAGCAGGAAAGCCATCAGCAAATACTTCATTTTTACATGGTCACTCAACCATCCGCTGGCCAGCGACAGGAAGACTGAAATAACTGAAGTAGGCACAAAAACAGCCAACGCAATGGTTTTATCCATCTTTGCCGATTCAAAAATAGATACAATATTAAACGTGAAACCAGTGATATACAGCGCCTGCATAGAAAGAGCCACGATCAATACCCAAAATGGGAATGTGCGTTTTGCTTCCTTCAGGGTAAATTGTTTTTCAACTTTGAAAGCATTTTTCTTCCGCTCTGCAATTTTCTCCTTTGAATCGCCATCCTGCTCTAAGCCACAGTCTTCCGGGTTATCACGGTAAAAAATAAATGCGATAATGCTAAACCCGAATCCGGTGATCAAGGCCAGGATCATCCAGGCCACACGCCAATTGTATGTTTCTATAAAATAATCAAATACCAAGGGGGAAATGGAAAATCCCAACGAGACAAATACACTGCTGATTCCATTGGTAAAACCGCGACGACGATCAAACCATTTCATCATCATGTTACGCGAAAGCATGGTCAGCACGCCCTGCCCGCTGAAACGCAGTAAGAAAAAGCCGGCCATAATGATAAAAAAGCTGAGGTAAAACTGAATACCGGAAAGGTGAAAAAGCTTGCCCAATCCAAAGGCAATCCGGTCAACCTGGCTTAGGTAGATCAATACTGTCCCCAAGGTCAATGTAATGATGACTCCTAACCAACGGGCCCCGATTTTGTCGTACCATTTGCCGGCTTTGGTGAGCACCAACGAACTGGCGATAGTCCCCAACAGGTAGGCGGTGCTCAGCTCATTCCGGTTGAACTTTAGCGCATCAATCAGGTGATCGGTAAACGTGGACACACCAACTGTTTGACCGGGCACACTCATAATGATCCCAAGTGTTCCCCACAGAATGATGTACCATCCGTAAAAAACGCTGGATTTAGACGGATCAAACGGAAAATTGTTGTATTTGGTTTTGATCATAGGCGCAAAGCTAGCGGATATTTCCGGGCTATTTTTCACCAGTTATCAACAGCCCAACACGCTTGATGATTTCTTAAAAAGATTTTGGTAGCGAGTTAACGACGACTAGTCTAATGTTCTCTCAATCAGGTATTTATTCCGTTCTGACGAATTCCGTGAGACCAGCTCACCGATGAAGCCGGCAAGAAATAGCTGAGTACCAATAATCATCGCTGTCAGCGCCAGGTAAAAATAAGGAGTATCAGATACTCTTGGAGCAGCGATGTGGTGCGACAGTGCCACTAATTTGCTGACACCAACATAAATTGTAGCCAGAAAACCCACAATGAAAACGATTGTACCCAACACGCCAAAAAAGTGCATGGGACGCTTACTAAACCGGGAGATAAAAATGACCGACAATAAATCCAGTGGACCACGGATGAATCGCTCAATCCCAAATTTCGTATCTCCGTATTTGCGTTCCTGGTGTTGAACCACCTTTTCACCAATATTTTTGAATCCGGCCCATTTGGCCAAAATTGGGATGTAACGGTGCATTTCACCATACACTTCAATGGATTTTACGACCTGGCTGCGATAAGCCTTCAATCCACAGTTGAAATCATGAATTTTAATGCCAGTCGACCGGCGAGCAATCCAGTTATAAAATTTGCTGGGAATGTTTTTGGACAACACCGGATCGTAACGCTTTTTCTTCCATCCCGACACCAGATCATACTTTTCTTCAGTAATCATCTGGTACATCTCAGGAATTTCTTCCGGGTTGTCCTGTAGGTCGGCATCCATTGTGATGACAACATCACCTTTTGTGGCTGCAAAGCCGGCATACAAGGCTGCCGATTTCCCGTAATTGCGTTGAAATTTGATGCCCTTTATTTTCGGATTTTCCTTATTCAACCGCTCGACAACCTCCCACGAACGATCACTACTCCCATCGTCAATCAAGATAATTTCGTAACTGAAATCATTTTCATCCATGACCCTTATTATCCATTGCGTCAATTCAGGCAGCGATTCTTCTTCGTTAAATAAAGGAACAACTACGGAAATATTCATAGTGGCGGTTCTATTCTTCAGATTTTATTTCTTCCATCGCCTCATCGAAGGCATCTTCATCTTGTTTTTTCTTCACAAAAATTGAAGTGATCAAAGATATAATAAATCCAATAAAAGCAAATGTAAATAAACTAGAGATCACTATGATGATTGGGTTTTGAAATTTACTCATCATTTCGCCAGCCATTTCAATCTGATCATCTGACATGCCTTGTTTCATCAGAGCTTCTTCTTGCATGGCGCGAATCTGATCCAGGATACTGGGATCAATTTTCAACAAAATCACAGTATAAAGTGCATTTAATATTCCGGCAAAAAGCATAATTGCTACACCAAATCCCAGTGCTTTGCTGTAGTCAATGTAACCGTCAAGCTCTCTGTTTCTGTAGTAATATTGGCAAAAGTAAATGCCTGCTCCCATGATCACATAGCTAAACAAACCAAGCGTCTGGTTCAGATTTTGCCCCATGACATAAAGGATCACATTATATAGAATGATGGCAACGGCCAGATAAATTCCATAGGTCATCGCTGACTTCCAGAAGGTAGATTTTTGTTCCATGATGATATCGTTTTTGTGGTACACAGCAAATATATTGGATTTTTCAGAAGTATAGTTGACAATGCTCGTATTTTGTTCACGAAAAAAAATTGAAAAATTGTTTTTGAATAATTACACTGACCAATAATCGGTTAGCAAAACCAGCTGAAAAAAAAATCGGCCCGGTCTGAATTTCGTTTGTTGGGAAAGCAATTTTTTCTACTTTTGTCGCCGGGTAAGTCCTGTGCGACCAGCTCCTGCTGAATCCCCCCAGGGTCGGAAGGCAGCAAGGGTAGGCGGTTGTAGCGGTGCGACACAGGTAGCTTACCCACTTTTTTTTATAAGATGAAGGCGCGGCAAGTTTGAAAAAAAAATTTTTGCAGAATAAAAAATTAATTCCTTACTTTGC
>DATFMO010000364.1:0-23938 GCA_035266925.1 Sunxiuqinia sp.
ACCTTAGCCAGTGTGATTTTCTTCAAAGAAAAAATACGCAAGAAACAGCTACTGGGATTTGTAGTTGCCGCTGTCGGTTTTGTCTTTTTCTACCGTCAGCAAATTCAACTGATGATTGGACACGAGGGACAATACAATGCCGGCGTGTTATTCACATTTAGTGGAGCATTGGCTTGGGCTGTCTATGCCATCTCTCAAAAAAGGCTGGTTGTTTCCTATTCCAGCGCAGCGCTGAATTTGTTTCTATTTGGATTCCCTGCACTGATTTATATTCCATTCGTCAATTTTGCCCCCCTGCTTCATTTAGGTTGGGTGTGGTGGACCATATTAGTTTTCCTGGGTATCAATACGCTGGTTGCCTACTCTTGTTTAGCACAGGCGCTTAAATATACGGCAGCCAACAAAGTGAGCATCATCATCATTTTAAACCCTATGATTACGTTTGTCGTAATGGGCATTCTCACCAAAATGGATGTTTCCTGGATTGCCGGCGAAAAGTTCTCTCTCCTCTCCCTGCTTGGAGCGCTGATCGTTTTAGGTGGCGCTGTTTTGGTCGTTGGCAAAAGAGGTCGGAAGCAAGCTCAGCAAAAACCGCCTCAAACCAACTAAAGCACTTCTCTCAAACTTTTCCTGTGAATTCCCCATTGGGGAAGGATATCCACACCTCAACAACGTTTTCTATCGTTTTCATTTCTAAAGATTCTGGCTCCTCTAAAACACAAGCCCTCAACCCCTTGAAGATCAAAAACATTAAACACTAATAACCTATTTTAACGGACTTTGGCAAGGTATTTTCTTTCTTTAACCTGAAGAAATGAGAAAAAGGAAGGAAGAATTATGCTTGCGACTGAATTTCAACATAAAACTCAAAATACAGAACAACAAGAAGAAGAAAAATACCTGATGAGACTTCTGGACAAACGTTGGAGTCCGCGAAGCTATTCAGGAAAACCGATTTCCAACGAAAAGATTCAGAAATTATTCGATGCCGGGAGGCAGGCCATGTCTAGTTTTAATGAACAACCGTGGCGCGTGATTTTTGCATCGAAAGAAGACGATCACTACGATAAATTATTTGAATGCCTGAGTGATTTCAATCAACAATGGGTTAAAACAGCCAGTTGCCTGGGCGTGGTACTTGGCAAAAAACATTTCACCAAGTTGAAGAAAGAAAACCGGCACCGCTTTTACGATTCCGGTGCTTTTATGGCTTACGTCGCACTGCGGGCAACGTCATTGGGACTATTTGTCCACCAAATGGCAGGCTTCTCACCTGATAATGTGATTGAAAATTTTGAGATCCCCGGAGAATTTGAGCCAATTACCATGTTTGTGATTGGTCAACCAGATGATCCGGAAAAACTCCCGGAGAAATTACAAGAGCAGGAATCTCCCAACTCGGAGAGAAAAGGAGTAAATGAAATTTTATTTGGCGCTGAGTGGGGACATTCCTATGTGTAGAATCCAGAACAACAAATCTGGAAGTTTAATCATACAAACTTAAAAGCCATGAATAACCAGTACAGTACGCTTGTTGAAGCAGTTGAAGATTTGAAGAAGAAAGGATACACGCACAACTTTTGGGTGAATAAGTATGGCAAACTAGAGGAACATACCGCTAAATTCTTTCCACCGTCAGAAGTTGAGCTACACAGCTTTCACCGGTTTGAAGGAAATACAAACCCTGATGATATGAGTATCGTTTATGCGGTACAAACGAATACCGGGCTGAAAGGAACAGTCGTGGATTCTTTTGGAACAGATGGTTCAGCGGTGACATCAGAATTTATGAACCACGTTGACCAAAAGCAATTTGAAGATTAATTGCTCTTTAAATATTTAAGAATCAAAAGGTGGTTCAAGAGGAATCACCTTCAATCTAAATTTGTTAATTTAAAATAGGAGAATTTATGAGTGCAACAACAGACAAGATTAAAGGAAACTGGAACACCATTAAAGGAAAATTAAAACAAGAATACGGTGATTTATCTGAAGATGACTTGGTGTATGAAGAAGGTCAGGAAGATGAATTACTGGGACGGATTCAAAAAGTGACCGGAAAAACAAAAGAAGAGGTCAAAAATTTCATCGATCAAATTTAATATCAATAAATATACCTGATCCGCCAATCCCCCATCCATGTAAATCCTAAAGACTGGCCAACAGGCATGTGTTTTATTTCAATTTTCAAACTATAAAACCATCATGGCCATGGATGCAAAAAACTACAACGAAGTATTGAGGCAGACCGTACAGGATTGTATGAAATGCCTGACAAGGATGTCACGTGTGGAAAGTCACAATGATTGTCCGAACTGCTGTATTGAATGTGTGCAGATTTGCGAAATTACCTCGAATGAACTAATTCAGGAAAGTAAGTTTGCCACAAGGTACATGGAACTTTGCGCTGATATCTGCGACTGGACAACCGGTCAATGCAGAGAACACCCCTTTGCAGAGAGTCAAGCCTGCGCGAATAGTTGCAGACAATGTTCAGAATTGATGCGAAAAACAATCAAGCACAGTTCAATTGTCGAAGCACGCAGTCATCGCAGACCGCACGAAATAAACCGGGAGATTACCTCTTGGTTTGGGTAATTGCCTCAGTTAGAATTTAAAATAACTCAGGTTAATAAACAATGCTAAAGGAAAGAGAAGATAATGGAAAAATTAAAAGGTAAGAAAATCGCTTTGCTGGCAACTAATGGTTTTGAAGAATCGGAACTGTTTGAGCCGAAAAAAGCATTGGAGCAAAGTGGAGCAGTTGTTGAAGTTATTGCGCCGGAAGCAGGCAAATTAAAAGCCTGGCGACATGGTGAATGGAGCCGGAAAGTAGATGTTGATACGATTTTAGGTGAAGCAGAAGTGGCGGATTACGATGCCCTGATGCTTCCCGGTGGAGTTATCAACCCGGACAAGCTTCGACGCGATCCTGACGCTGTTGCGTTTGTGCATGATTTCGCCGAAAGTGGAAGAACAATCGGGGCCATCTGTCACGGACCGCAGTTATTAATCGATGCTGAAGTCGTGAATGATCGAACCATGACGTCGTTCTTCTCCATCAAGAAAGACCTGCAAAATGCAGGTGCCACTTGGAAAGATCAGCAAGTGGTTGTTGACGACAATCTCGTGACGTCACGAAGCCCAAACGATTTAGAGGTATTCAACAACACGCTGATCGACCAAATTGCCCAAAGCGATTCAAAATAATTCAATAACCGCAGCCGGAAAGGGTTGCGGTTGCTTTTTACTTCACTTAAAATAACTGATTATGCCAAACAAAGATTTGCCCTCCATAAAAAATGAAGAACAATACGAAGCCCTTCGTGAACAAGGATACAGCAAGCAGAAATCGGCCCGGATAGCGAATACCCAAAATGCCGGTGATAAAGGTGGGAGCAGCTCGAAATATGAAGAACGAACCAAGCAGGAATTGTATCAGAAAGCCCAACAAGTTGGAATTGAGGGGCGCAGCAAAATGAGTAAACAAGAATTGATCGACGCCCTTCGGGGCAACTAAAAACAACAGTTTTTTATTCATCTCTGAATTTGTGTTTTCATAAATTCAGAATAATCAATAACTTCGTCAGCACTGGTATCCCAATATTTATGAATGACAGAGTCCACTCAATATCGTTGTGATCCTGATGGTTGGGTAAAAGCTTATGCCGATGAGCTTTTCCGGTTTGCCTATTTTCGTGTCAATAACCACGAACAGGCTGAGGATTTGGTACAGGAAACTTTCCTTTCGGCCCTAAACAGCCTTGGTAAATTTCGCAACGATTGTACGGAGAAAACCTGGCTTTATAACATCCTGAAAAATAAAATCATCGATTTTTATCGAAAAAATGGAAGCTCTCCCATCCAAAAAACAAAAGTCCGCAACACAGAAACCGATGAAGATTTTTTCAACCATTTTTTTAACTATGACGCTCCAAATCAAGCGCATTGGAATCCGTCGGCCGCCCCAAATGAATGGGCAGTTCCGGCTGACGACCTGCTTGTGAAGGCCGAATTTATGTTGATTCTACAAACTTGCCTTTCCTATTTACCAGAAACCCAAGCCGATGTTTTTCGTTTGAAAAATATTGACGACCTTAAAACGGATGAAATTTGTAAGGAATTGAATATTTCTTCGTCCAACTTATGGGTATTAATCCACCGGGCCAAATTGCAATTGCGGGAATGCCTGGAAAAAAATTGGCAGCGATATGAATAAGCGGATGGACCATATGATGAACAAGTTAATGCTGACCTGTAAAGAAGCAACATTACTGATTTCGATTAAATCATTTCGAAAACTAAATCTTTCCGAAGCGCTAAAATTACGCATGCACCTCATGGCATGTATCTCCTGCCGCCGTTTCAATCGTCAAAACAAAATCATTGATCAAGGCATCAATGAAGCGCTCCACCCCGAACACGACCACCTACATCGTCTTTCCAAAGAAAAAAAAGAAGAACTGCAAAAGACTATTAGTCAGTCAAATAAGAAATAATTTTTAGATTTTAGATAAAATAATCTGATTTTCTTGTAAGGATCTTCCGAAGGTTTCGTCTATCCCCATGCATTCAATTATGAATGATATTTAAATCACAAAAAAATTGAAAACCATGGAAAAGAAAGACAAAAAAAACATCGGTAAAAATTTATTAAAAGGAACGTTGGTTGCCGGAGCACTATTCAGTGTGTCATCACTGTCAGCAGCTACTACTTCAAATTTGTTTGATTACAACGCAATGGGTTCAGGAGCAACAGTCCGTAGCGAGTTGTTAAGCTCACCCACCGCATCAGCGATGAATAGTTACAACATGTCAACCAACGCAAGTAAAGCGCAGGAAGCCAGTTGTGGCGAAAACAAAAGCAAAGATGCAAACTGCGGAGCAAACAAAAAAGAAGCTAAAAAAGACAAAAGCTCGAAAATGGAAAGCAAGTCAAAAGACGCCAAATGCGCTAACAAAGCTGCAAAAGCCGATACGACAAAAAAAGAAAGTAAATCGAAAGAGCAAAAATGTGGTGAAGGTAAATGTGCTAATTAATTCTCTTTTGATCATCAGCAACCGGAGAGTCATCACTCCGGTTGTTTTTCACTTAAAAAGAAAAAAGTCATGAAAGGACAAGTAGGAATAGGATTTCGAAAAGATTTTGGCGAAGAATTTCTCAACGACGAGCTGATTCATCCGGCTTTTGTGGAGCTGGCTCCTGAAAACTGGATGGGCATTGGCGGTTACTGGAAGAAAGTGTTGGACTAGGTGGCCGAACGCTACCCCATCACCAGTCACGGCCTTTCACTATCCATTGGCAGCCCGGAGGAACTTGACTTGAATTTGCTAAAACAGATCAAGCAATTTTTGGAAACTTACAAGGTAGAAATCTACTCCGAACACCTGAGCTATTCAAAATGTGACAATGCACATCTTTACGACCTGTTGCCCATTCCATTTACCCAAGATGCTGTCATGCACATTGCTGGCCGGATCAAACAGGTACAGGACTTTTTAGGACGACAAATTGCATTGGAAAATGTGTCGTATTACACACCAGTGGCTGCCGAAATGAGTGAAGCCGAATTTGTTAACGCCATTGTCGCCGAATCCGGTTGCAAGTTGCTGCTCGACGTCAACAATGTGTATGTCAACGCTTTCAATCATCAATATGATGCTAAGGAATTTTTGAGCGCCATGCCTTTGGACAAAGTGGAATACATCCACATGGCTGGCCACAACCAGGTTGCCGACGACCTGATCATTGACACACACGGAGAAAATATCATCGATCCGGTTTATGATTTGTTTGAATGGACGATCGCTCGGATGAATCCAGTGCCAGTGCTTTTGGAACGCGATTTCAACATTCCACAGTTAAACGAATTGCAACAAGAAATGAATCACCTGGAACAGATTTGCACGAAAAAATGGAAACATGAACATGTTACTGAAAACTGAAACATACGAGCATCAAAGCCAGTTTGCGCGATACTGTCGAGATGGAAAACCTGTCAAACTCCCCGGCACAACCGAGGGGCGTTTGCCACACTACCGCCGTTTGGTGTTCAATGTGGTGAAAGACTCACTGGAATCCGCTTACCCAATAGCTCACAGTTTTATCAAACCAGAGGATTGGGAAGAAATGACCTATCGCTTTTTCAATGAACATGATTCACAGACGCCGCAAATCTGGAAACTACCTTTTGAATTTTATGAATTTGCTATAGAACAGGATTTTGCCACCCAATATCGCATTCCGTTTTTGAACGAATTACTCCATTTCGAATGGTTGGAAATTGAAGTTTTCATGATGGAAAATCTTCCATTTCCCACTTACCAGGAAAATGGAAATTGGCTGACTGATTCAATTTGCTTCAATCCTGAATATCGACTGGTAAAATTGGAATACCCGGTTCATATCAAAAAACCGGCACAAATCGCAAGCGAAAAAGGAGACTATTTTTTATTGATTTTCAGAGAAAAAGAAACTGGTCACGTGCAATTTGTTAATCTGTCAGTACTTTTCACCTACCTGCTTGAACACTTGTTGGGTGGCGAAAACCAACTTCAGGAAATACTGGCCGACATGATTTACATTTTCGGAATTAATGACGACCAACTGCTTCGCAACAAATCCATCAATTTTCTGCAAGACCTGAAAGAAAAAGGTTTTGTATTAGGATTCAGCAAATAAATTTATTAACCAGTTCAACTTTCAACATCCTTTTTAAAAAGGGTGAACAGAAAAACTATATAACAACTTGAAGCCATGAAAACAATTTGCAATACCTACAAATCAATCTTAGACAAGCTCAGAGACCTGAGTTTACTTCTAATCCGATTGATTTTAGCCTATGGTTTTTACCTGCCTGCAAAGCTGAAATTAAAAGATGTTCATGCCATTGGTGACTGGTTTGCCAGCATGAACTATCCACTTCCCTACGTCAATGCCTACCTTGCCACTGCGACGGAAACACTTGGCATTATTTTATTGGTTCTTGGCCTTGGCATTCGCATTATTTCAATTCCCCTGATAATCGTTTTACTGGTAGCCATATTCACCGTTCACTTAAGTCACGGTTTTGAAGCCAGCAACAATGGTTTTGAAATTCCACTTTACTACATACTGATGCTTTTCATACTGCTTACCCACGGTGCAGGCAAATACAGTGTTGATCAAATCATTAAGAGGAAAAACAGCTAGAAATATAGGCGTTAATTTTTAAAATCGTGTAACTTTGGTAAAACTGAAATTCAAAAACCTAAAAGTTACACCCATGAGAAAGTACCGCTATTTCATTGTCATTTTCGTTATTGCTGCACTTATGTCGGCCTGTGCCACCCAATCTGTTGGCAACGTAACCAACCCACCAGGCTTCTTGCACGGATTGTTCCATGGCTTTATTATCCTGTTCAGTTTTATCATCAGCTTGTTTACCGACTATGAAATTTATGCCTTCCCAAACACAGGTGGCTGGTATAATTTTGGGTATCTGCTTGGCGTGATGGCATTTTGGGGAGGCGGTGGTGCCAGTACAAAACGTAAAAGATAAGGAATCATGAATCCATTTGAGAAAAATAACCAGGAACTGCTCCAACTCATCTCGGAGTGGGAAGAAATACTATTGAATTCATCTGCCCGGGTGATCAGTCAAAAGCGAAACAAGCAAAACCGCACCGTTAAACAGATTGTCGGGCACATGGTCGATTCAGCTTCAAACAACATCCACCGGATCGTTCATCTGCAATACCAGGAAAGTCCACTGGTGTTTCCAAATTACGCCACGAATGGCAACAATGACCGTTGGATAGCCATCCAAAATTACCAGGATGAGCATTGGTTTAATCTTGTAAAACTTTGGAAATACACGCACCTGCATTTCGTCCATGTCGTGAAAAATATCAACCCTGATAAATTGGGAAACGAATGGCTGGCATCAGAAACAGAAAGCGTGAGCTTACAAGAGATGGTGATTGATTTTTCGCGCCATCTTAAATTACACATCAGCGAAATTGAAGAATTATTGCAACAGAAGTAAGTGCACTTTTCAATTAAGTAATGATTAAACTTCACCGAAAAGTGATAGTTACCTAACCAGCCTCTGTCTGGAAGCAGCTAGTTTTGCCGTCTAATTCAAGATCAGTTTATGTGGGTACTTCTGGCGCTTTTATCAGCCTTTTTGTTGGGAATTTATGACGTGGTAAAAAAACTATCGGTGAACGGGAATGCCGTTTGGCCGGTGCTGTTGGTCTCCAGCGTTTCCAGTGCCATTGTTATTTTGCCTGTGGTCATCGGTTCTGCTCTTTTTCCTGAATTTTTCCAGGGAATCGGGTTATTCGTTCCCCAGATCACGTTAAAAGAACATGGCTTTATTTTTCTGAAAACAATGTTAGTCGTTTCAAGCTGGGTGCTGGCTTTTCACGCGCTTAAAAATTTACCCATCACCCTGGTCTCTCCCATTCGGGCAACCGGGCCGATCTGGACGCTTGTGGGGGCCATCCTTATTTTCAAAGAGAGCCTGAATGCAATGCAGTGGGCTGGAATCATCATCACGCTTGTCTTTTTCTATCTCTTATCAACCGCCGGAAAATTGGAAGGTGTCCATTTCCGCAAAAACATCTGGATTTTAACACTTATCGGAGCAACCATTCTTGGTGCTTCCAGTGGGTTGTATGATAAATTTATCATTCGCCGGATCGACCGGCTGGCTGTGCAAGCCTGGTTCACGTTTTACCAGGTGGTGGTACTGTTGCCTTTTGTGGCCGTTTTGCGCTGGTCAAAACCCAAAGAAAAGCGCCTGCCATTTGAATGGCGATGGAGTATTCCGGCGATTGGCCTGTTTTTGTTGGTTGCCGACTTTGCCTATTTCTATGCCCTCAGCTACCCGGACTCAATGATCTCGGTGATTTCAGCCTTGCGGCGAGGCGGCGTTTTGGTAGCCTTTGTGGTGGGCGCCCTCCTTTTCAAAGAGCACAACATTAAACGAAAAGGCATCTACCTGTTGGGAATTCTGGCTGGTATCATCCTGATTAGTTTGGGGACTTAGTTTTTTGTTCGGACGAACTTTATTAAATTGATGCATCAAAATGGAACGATCATGGAACGGATACAATTATATCAAGGAGATATCACTGAAATGCATGTTGATGCCATTGTCAATGCAGCCAACAAAAGCTTGTTAGGCGGTGGTGGCGTTGATGGAGCCATTCACCGGGCGGCCGGCTCAAAATTACTGGACGAGTGCCGCGACCTGAATGGCTGTGAAACGGGCCAGGCGAAAATTACGCTTGGTTACCGGTTGCCGGCTCGATTTATTATTCACACTGTTGGACCTGTTTGGTATGGTGGAAAAATTGGCGAACAGGAATTGTTGGCTTCGACCTATCGCGAAAGCCTGAAATTGGCAAAGTCCTACAAACTGAAAACCATTGCCTTCCCCAACATCAGCACCGGAGTTTATCACTTCCCCAAAGAACTGGCTGCTGAAATAGCCATAAATACGGTGCATGATTTTCTGAAAAATAATTCCCAAATTGAGGAAGTTACTTTTTGTGTTTTTGACGATGAAAACTACCAGATTTACGAACGACTGCTGAATGAATAATCAGGCAATTTCTAAATGAAAATCGGCTTTCCTCTAGTCGTAAAAACAGCTGATTCTCATTTTGAAGAATTTTGTTCCCCAAATGATTTTCACACAATAAATTTTAGTCCTTCGTTGTTAGAAGGTTAGAAAAAACAAGGCGTCGCGGCATAAAACTTGCCGCAAAAACAATTCGAAAACTAGAACTGCATGTCTATGAAATCGGTTAAACCGGTGATTTTAATGGTTATTTTTTTGTGCATTTTGGGATTAGGGGGCGTTCATGCCCAACGGGATTATAAAACTGGTATTGGCTTTCGGGCGGGGCCACTGGCCGGCCTTTCCGCCAAACAATTTATTTCAAACAAAAATGCACTTGAACTGATTTATTCATCCAAATGGAATGGAACAATTTTCGAAGGATTGTACGAAATTCATCATGATTTTTTCAAAAGTGAAAGCTTCAACTTTTATTATGGTGGTGGAGCTCATTATGGGCACTGGAATTTAAACCAGGCAGACCATCCCTGGTTTGCGACAAATGGTGCCCATTCAACTTTCGGGATTGATGGCATTGTCGGCTTGGAGTATTGCTTTGAGGAGGCGCCGATCAGTGTCTCGATGGACTGGAAACCCATGCTCAACCTAATCAATTATTCTGGCTTTTGGATGAATGATATCGGATTAACTATTCGATATGATATTTTCAAATGATCAACCAGCAACTAGCAGAAAAACAAATAATAACATTCTGAAAACGCAACAAAACACCACGCTTAATTGTGGTTATTAGGAGTGACTATAAACGTTGAAATTTTTGTAAATTTCAAACTCAAAGAACTTTTTAAATGAGACGTATTAAAATTGAATTCCAGGTAACTATTTTAACCGTCATTGTCGTTATGGCAGTGATGTTCTCCGGATATCTGGTTTATCAAAGTCTGTCTCAAATTGTAAATTCCATCCATAAAGAAGCGCGCCCTGACTTCAAACTATTACTGATCAAAGATATTTCTTCAGACCTAACGGAAATTGAGAATACTGTTCGTTTGTACACCATCACCCACGACGAAAAATATTTTCACCCGTACCAGGAAACCAGTCAATCCATTCAGAAAAAACTAATCGAATTAAAAGACTATTCCCTGACGAATGCTGATGAAGGTGTTCAAATTGATTCAATCAATTCACTGACCAACGAAAAGCTGAAGATTTGGCAACAAATTCTTTCACTGCACCACGAGAAGGAAGATACGCATGAATCGTTCTCGAAATTGTATACAAAAATTGACAGCGCCAAGGCAAAACCGGATACCGTAGTTATTGAAAAACCGGAAAAGAAAGGTGGATTATTTGGTTTTTTAAAGAGTAAAAAGAAAAAGCAAGAGGAACAAGAGCCTGAACAAATTCAACACGTCGACTCTTCGGCGATTGAAAAAGAAACCATTAAACAGGAGATTGCGGAGATTGAGCAAAAAATTCAGGATACCCACAAAGAGCTGTCATCGAAGGAAAAAACATTGCTCGAGCAAAATATCCAGCTGACTGATCTGCTCAATGAGCAAATTGATGAATTGGAGCGTACGGAACAGAAAAAATTGATGCAAAAAACACAGGATGCCGACATGCTGGCTGCATTGACATACAAACGACTGGCTATTTTCACCATTGCTGCTGTTGTTCTAATGTTGATGGTGCTTTTCCTCTTTTTCCGGTACCTGAATCAATCACGCGCCTACCAAACTATTTTACGCAAAGCAAAAACTGAAGCTGAGAAACTGGCTCGTGCCAAGGAACTTTTTGTGGCCACCGTGAGCCATGAGATGCGCACCCCCATCAATGCCATTTATGGTTTGACGGAGCAACTCATTCAAAAGATGGAACCGGGTAAAAACAAGAAAGACCTTGAAATTATCCACCGATCGACCGAGCATCTAATTTCACTTGTGAACGATACCCTCGATTTTTCAAAAATAGAAACACAGAAACTTGAGCTGAATCCGGTTGACTTTTCGCTGGATAATCTGTTGGACGAAGTTTACACTCTGAACAAAGGCAACGCAAATGCCAAGCAACTGGAATTGATGCTGGAAAAACAAGATCTCCCCGCTTTGGTTTTAAAAGGTGATGCATTCCGATTAAAACAAATTTTGATCAACCTGATCAACAATGCGGTCAAATTCACCGATGAGGGACAGGTAACGTTGAAGGTTCACGCCACCAAAAAAACAGTTGATCAGTATTGGGTGACCTTCCAGGTGATTGATACCGGCATTGGTATTTCCAGTGAAAACCACGACCTCATTTTTGATGATTTTGTGCAACTGGAAACGGATTTGACCAAAAAGCAATCCGGCGCAGGACTCGGACTTTCCATTGTCAAAAAATTAGTCGACATCCAGGGTGGAACTATTTCGATTGAAAGTGAGTTGCACCAGGGAACAACCATTACGATTGAAATTCCTTACGAACTGGGCGATCCGGATCGCATCCAGGTTATTCAGCAAAAAGAAATAGTTATCCCCGAAGAATACAAAAAATTGTCGGCACTCATTGTTGATGACGAGCAATTTAACCGCTACCTTTTACGGAACATATTGGAAAAATGGGGTGTTCATGTAGCCGAATGCGAAAATGGACAGGAGGCAGTTGAAGTCAGTGCCAATAGACATTTCGACCTGATTTTCATGGATGTTCGGATGCCCGTTTTGAACGGACTGGATGCCAGTCAACAAATCACACGGGCACGAACCGATGCCCGCATTATAGCTCTGACAGCTTCAAACAAAAAAGAAGATATTGAAAAGTGTACAAACTCAGGTATGAACTATTTCCTATCCAAACCATTTGCCGAAAAAGACCTGTTCAATGTCTTTCAACAGGCAATTGGCATCAATAGCAAGCCCACACCAAATGCTAAAAAGAAATCGATCCAATCAGTGGACCTCAGCGAACTTGAACACATGGCCAACGGCGATCCATCGTTTGTAAAAGAAATGATTGAAATCTTTATTCGTTCGAGTGAAAGCGGCTTGAAGTCCATTCGGAAGAGTTTAAAACAACAGGATTGGGAACATATTGCGGAGTATGCTCATAAGATGGCTGCTCCTGCAAAACACATGAAAGCAACTTCATTGTATGCCAAAATAAAAGAGATGGAGCGAGAAGCTGAGAAAACAAAAGATAGCGCCAAGATGAACCAATTATACAATGAAATTGAATTGGAAGTGGTTACGACAAACAATTTTCTGAAAGACCTCCTTCAAAAGAAATTTAAAAAATAAGCTAAGCTGTTTTCCTCATATTTAGATTCAAATTATCATTTTGAGAAATACCGAGCCTCCAACAAAAAGCTTACAATACTGACAATCAACAACCTTACTTAAACAATAAGTGTTTGGCACTTCGCTTGTAATTCAATCAATAGGATTTAAAGATAAGTTTCAGAAATGATGTCAGGAGATGTGATCGGATGAATAAAACAAGCCACAAAGAGAAGAAGACATTTTTAGACCTATTTTTCCCAAAGATGGAAAACTACGCTGTTGTAGTGATCGATGATGATGAATACTTCAACAAATTATTGGTTCAGGCATTGCAGGATTTCTCGGACAATATGAGAATTTTGTACCAAGCCAATATTAAAGTTCACTCATACCCATCAGCGAAACGTTTTCTTGACGCGTTTAAAAATCACAAATTCGACCGCTTACGATGCATCTTTTTTATTGACTATTTCCTGGAAAGGAATATGGATGCAACCGACTTGCTGCGCGTAGTTAACAAGCATCCAAACCACCATTCTGTCATCGTTTCTGAGCAAAAAAATTATCAAACTTCAGAAGAAACAATTTTATTGGGTGCCGAAGAGTTCATTCGCAAAAACCAGTTCACCAGTTTCATGAGCACCACCGTGCTGGAACAGTTTATCCGTGAAGATGTTACCCAATGATCACTATTGAATTTCGTCAACTCTAAATATTCTGTTTTGAAAATCCCCACTGATATCGAGCATGTCAGGGGGATTTTCTCGTTAATAGAAATCGAAATTTACCACCTTTTTCAAGCAATTTTCACAAATTATTTCTATACTATTGTAACTAAAAACTAAACTTAACGGTTCCTTTTTAAGTTGAATAAATATGGAGTCAGATAAAGCGTTTAAAATCTTTGTTGTTGAAGATGATGACTGGTACAATCGATTACTGGTTCATAACTTGTCATTAATTCCGGATTACGAAATTGAATCTTTTTCAAACGGAAAGGATTGCATAAAAAATCTGAATAAAGAGCCGGATTTGGTAACACTCGACTATCGGCTTCCTGATATGAAAGGGCTGGATGTTTTAAAAGAGATCAAAGCCATCAACGAAGACATTCAAGTCATTTTAATCTCAGAACAAGATGATATTGAAGTAGTTGTCGAACTATTAAAACATGGCGCCTACGATTACATCGTCAAATCGTCTGACATTAAAGAGCGACTTCTGAATACAGTCAACAACATCCGAAAAGGTGCCAGCCTAAAAAAGGAAATTGTTTCACTCCGACAGGAAGTCAAGAAAAAATACAGCTACCAAAACACCATCATCGGTAACAGCCCCGCAGCTGAAAAGATATTTTCACTCATAGAAAAAGCCACCCGCACCAATATTTCGGTCACCGTAACCGGCGAAACTGGAACCGGGAAAGAGTTGGTAGCCAAAGCTATTCATTACAACTCCAATCGTTCCAAAAAACCATTTGTTCCTGTTAATGTAGCAGCCATCCCCAAAGACCTGATAGAAAGCGAATTGTTTGGTCACGAAAAAGGATCCTTCACAGGAGCTGCGTTCCGCCGCATTGGAAAGTTTGAGGAAGCACATGCTGGAACCTTATTTTTGGACGAAATGGCCGAAATGGATATTTCGCTCCAAGCCAAATTGTTACGGGCTCTTCAAGAAAAAGAAATCATCCGAATTGGTAGCAATGAACCGATAAAAATTGACTGCCGGATTATTATTGCCACCAACAAAAATTTACTTGAGGAAGTCAAAAACGGAAACTTCAGGCAGGATTTGTATTATCGTTTGTATGGATTGCCCATTGAACTTCCACCATTGCGTGATCGTGGAAATGACGTCATTGTTTTGGCCAAGCATTTTATTCAACAGTTTTGTTCCGAAAACCAAATGGCAACCAAATCGCTGACAGCGAATGCCGGAAAGAAATTACTGACCTATTCCTTTCCTGGAAACATTCGTGAATTGAAATCGGTTATTGAGCTGGCCGTGACCTTATCAGACACAAACGAAATTACGGAAGACAACGTCATCTTCAGCGGGCAAAATATGATGGATGATTTACTTTCGGAAGAGCTTACCATGCGGGAATATTCCATAAACATCGTTCGTAAATTTCTGGATAAGTACGACAACAACACAAAATTGGTGGCCGAAAAATTAGATATTGGCGTTGCAACCATCTATCGAATGTTAAAAGAGGACAAAAATTAATCAAAGCGAAAGTTCATTTTCTCAATTTGGTAAATTCTTATTCATTTTGATAGCCCTTTGGCACACACCGATAAATTTAAACGCTTCATTTTTAAGCATTTAACTTTCCAATTCCTTTCTGGCACAGCAATTGACTTTTGTTGTGCGAAAAACAATTATCAATGGAGGAAAACAAAATGGACAATACTAGAAAAAAACAACTTGGAATTATTTTAGCCGCTGTGGTTATTGTAATTGTAGCTGCGGTTGGTTCATTCTACATTTATAATCAGAAACAAACTGAAGTTAAAAGTTTAACAGCAAAAAATACTGATTTAAATGAAATGATTGAAAACCGTGATTCTGTTGTGAACGATCTCGTGAACTCATTCAACGAAATTGAAGACAATTTGAAATTCATTAAAGAAAAACGGAAACAACTTTCGATTGAAGAACAAAAAGAAGGTGGCGTTGATAAAAAACAATCCATTATCAATGACATCAAATTAATGAACAGCATGTTGGAAGAAAGCAGCAAACACATTGCTGAATTGGAGAAAAAACTAAAAAGATCAGGCATTCGTCTGAACGCCTTCCAACAAAAAATTGCATCTCTTTCAAAAACAGTTGCTGACCAAAATTCAGATATTGAACAGCTACGTAAAACTGTTGAAGAAAAAAATGTGATGGTTGCCGGTTTGAATCAAAGAGTGGACTCGATGCAATATGAAATTGCGAAGAGAAACGACACCATTGAAACCAAGCAACAAGTTATTGCACACAAAACGGATGAGCTAAACACCGGACACGTTGCCTACGGTACCTACAAAGAATTGAAAGATAAAGGACTGTTGGTTAAAGACGGGGGATTTCTTGGACTGGGTAGATCAACTGAATTACAGGAAAATTTTGATCCTGAATATTTCACTGATTTGAATATCCAGGAAACGAAAACTATCCCAATTCACTCGAAAAAAGCAATGATCATCACAGATCATCCAGACAGTTCATACACCTTGGTAAAACAAGATGGACAGATTGCATACCTTCAGATTAACAATCCAAACGAATTTTGGAAAATCTCCAAGTACGCAGTCATTGAAGTAAAATAGTTAATTCAATAGCATAAAAAAGGCAAATAATAGAGTAGTAACAACTGGCAAAGCGTGAACAATGGAAAAGGGAAGAAAAACGATCACTAGTGATTCAAAAAAAATAATCGTTGTTGGAAAGATTTTGTTCACGACTCTATTGTTTGCTGAAATTCAAAAAGACACCACTTTTCAACCTCAAGATGGGAATGCGCGGTTATCGGTACGTTGTGCCGATAACCCCTTTCCTTTTTATATTTTCAAAAACATTTTAATTCGTTCGCTGAATAAAGTTACCACAGCAATATTCAGTCCCAAACGATTTCCCTATGGGAAACAACAGTTGGCTTATTGTTTCACGAACAATACTTGAATTAAGTACACACTCAAATCTTCACGTTTATAGAACACACGCTAAAACCATTCGGATAGAGATTCGAATGGTTTTGCTATTTCATAGCATTGATAATCTACGTTCATTTTCACGTTAATGAGGTTACTTTTTCAACACTTAACGGATAATACATAGAGCCTGTGTTTACTTTTATTTTGCAGAATTCGAAGGATTTCATATTTTGCTGTATCATTAACAAACAGAAAAGCAAAGAAAAGCTGGGAACCTGTAGAATATTTTTGAACATTTGCCTAATCTAAATTTATTTCAAGATGAAAAAGAATCTTTTCAGTGTATTTCTTTCCGTTGTATTACTCACACTCATCATTCCTCATTTTTCCCAAGCAAAAGGCGTTCGGCAATGGTTTCTGACCCCCCGAATTGGAACGGCATTTTTGATGAATGAGGTCAGCTCAGGTTTTTCAGCGGTTCCAAAAGATTATAAAAATGGCAATGGCTTTAGTGCTGATCTCACTTTATCACGGACGATTGGCACTCACCTCGAAGTTGGGTTGAGCGGTGGATTTTACCAGTTTAGCAGTGCAAATGATTCAATTGCCATAAAAGATCTCTCGTCTTACTTCCCTATTTCGAGTGAACGAATAAACGAAAACCGATTCAACGGATTGTTTATCTTTCCCAATGCCCCCATCGAGTACAATACAAATTGTGTCACTGCCAGCATTCTCGTTCGCTATTATTTTAAACGATTTGCCACGAGGGTCAGAGATGCTCAAAAATTTCAACCCTATCTCGAATTCAATATTGGACAAAACTTTATCAATACTGAACTGGTTTATAAAGACCCTTCAAATTTTACCAACAAAGAGCTATACACTGTATTGCCTTCTGTATGGATCCCCTATCCGTATGTTGAAGGCAAAGATGTATCACCTTACCAGTCGCCCGAAACCAATCTGCAATATGCATTGAGTCTCGGTTCAAAATTCAATTTAAACGGTGGATTGACATTGAATCTTGCAGCTGAATTTTCAAGCGTGCAAACTCAGTTCATGGATGGAACACCCAATTTACGTGCTGACAATGTAGCTGCCGGTATTGTTGGGCGTATCATGTTTGGTATCGTCATTCCATTAACCGAAAGCCACACCAAAAACGGCCAATACCTTCCGTGGGCTCCGTAACTGCTGACAAATAAGATATTGGAAGACCTGGCCATTTAGGTTCCAGGTCTTTTTTTTGATCTTTTCCCCGAGTGAAATGACAAATTCATTTTTGTGATGTAATGAAATATCCGTTCCACCGTCTTAATTTTGAAAACAGACAAGTACGAAAACACGACATGTTAGCCAAAGAATTTAAGACGTTGGTATTACCGCTCAGTAATAAGCTTCATCGTTTTGCCATACAAATCATGAACGACGAAGAAATGGCCAGGGATGTCATTCAGGACGTATTCCTGAAACTTTGGCAAAAAAGGGATTCGTTGGGCGATATCAATAATCTCGAAGCATTTGCGATGCGAATGACCAGGAATAAGTGCTTTGACATGCATCGCAGCAAACGTTCTATTTCAATTGATGACAATTTGTTCGAGTTAAAGAATGAATCAGAACAGCAAATTGACCGGGAGATAGAACTCTCGGAAGATGCCAAATTGATTGGTGAACTAATTATGGAACTTCCGGAATTGCAACAAAAAGTGATTCAAATGCGAGACATCCAACAGCTCGAATACGATGAAATTGCTGAGCAAACGGGACTGAAGCTTAACGCTATTAGGGTAAACCTGTCAAGAGCACGAAAGAAAATAAGAGATGAACTTTTAAAACATCATGGATATGGACTTGAAAGAGATCAAACAAATACTGCAAAGATATTTTGAAGGAGAATCGAGCATTGAAGAGGAGCAGTTTCTACATGAACACTTTCGCTCCAAGACCATTGCTCCTGAACTTGAGAAATACCGGAGATTTTTCGCCGGGATGAATGAACTTGCAGAAAGTCGCGACCCGGAACTGGAATCCGGGATTATGGATTACATCCTGGAAAACGAACATCGCGAGAAGAATCACTATCGCTGGTTGTGGCAAACAGTTAGCGGAGTAGCTGCTGCCCTAATCATTACGCTTTTTGTGGTCAATTTTTATGGCAGTCAGAACCAATGGAAGGATACTTATAAAAATCCGGACATTGCCTATACGGAAGCTAAAAGAACCTTACAGTTTATTGCTGGACAATACCAGAAAGGACTTGCCCCCCTCGAACCAACGAAAGTTCTGAATACAGCAACAAAACCTATGAAAACAGGACTTTCACAAGTCAATAAAGGGTTCAAGGAAGTGCAAAAATTAGATGAAGTCGATAAAAAACTAAAAAAACAATAGTCATGAAAAAGTTACTTATTCTTTTAATTTGTTTAATGCCGTTTGTTGGAATGGCTCAGAAAAGCCCTGTAGATAAGCTTTTTGAAAAATACGCCGATAAAGATGGATTTACCACAGTCAACATCAGTGGCACACTGCTGGGATTAGCTGGCAAAATGGACAATGGGTCTCCTGAATCTGACATGCTTTCAAAATTAAAAGGGATTCGAATTCTGTCAGTTGATGATGACGACTTAAATAAGTCATTGGATTTCTATCAAGAGTTGAATGGTGATGATTTCTTCAAGCGCAACAATTATGAAGTGTTGATGGATGTCACCGAAAAAAATCAAGTCGTCCGCTTTTACGGACGCAAGGCTGACAATGGAACGTTCTCAGAACTGCTGCTCATTGTTGGTGGAGATGACAATTCAGTGATTAGTATTCGGGGATTGATTGATCCGGACAATATTGGAAAAATCACCGGCGCTCTGAACATTGATGTTTTACCCTCAAAATGAATTGATCATAAAACTTAAATAACTTGCAATAAAAAAGGGAGGTGAATTCACCTCCCTTTTTTATAATTTTTTAAGTCATGAAAGACTAACCGATAGCTTCATTCAGTTCAGCACCTGGCTTGAATTTTACAACTTTCTTTTCAGGAATACTAATAGGTGCTCCTGATTGTGGATTTCTTCCAGTTCTTGCACTACGAGTAGCAACTGAGAATGAGCCGAAACCGACTAATGCAACACGGTCGCCATCTTTCAATGCACCTGTTGTAGATTCTACGAATGCGTCGAGTGCCTTTTTGGCATCGGCTTTAGTTAGACCAGCTTTTTCAGCAATTGCGTCAATTAATTGAGCTTTGTTCATAAGAAAACTTGTTTAGGGTTAAAAAATAAACTGATTATTATAATTTGTTGTTAACATATTTTTCGAGTGAGCGCTATTTGAAAAAATTTAAACTCTCTGAAACATCAGTAAAATCAATGCTTTCAAAAGCTTCAATTTTACGCTTTATAAAATTCTAAAATAAGATTCAATTATGCAACCTTTAACGAACTTTTTTTTTTTTTGAAATCGAAGTTTTTTTTAATCGATAATTTTTGAGTTTTAAAAAATTCCTCTACTTTTGCCGCCACATCAAGGAGAGATGGCAGAGTGGTCGAATGCGGCGGTCTTGAAAACCGTTGATCTTCACGGATCCGGGGGTTCGAATCCCTCTCTCTCCGCCAACATGCAAGGAGCTGTAAGATAACAACTTACAGCTCTTTTTGCTTTCCATCGAAGGAACATTGCACCAAACAGGTCATTCCCTCATTTACAAGTCAATATTTTCCTCTTTATTGTCTACTATTATCCCATTATGGAAAATATACATAACAAATTGGGGCATAATTTCATCTAAAATAATTTCTAAAATTCATTTTTAATGGATGCCCTCTGCAAAAAAATAGGTAGAATCAAGCTTTTATTTTCAAGAATATTGATCTGGTATATACATAAAATGACTGTTCAACGTCATTTTACCCGCGATTTTTTAAAATTTTTTATCGATTATAAAATCAAAAAGTATGCGTTTCTTTGATTCCCTGAAAATGTTTTACCGATATTTGCATGCTTAATTACTTTACAATAATCAAAATCAGAAAAATTGTCTGCCGCTTTTTGTTCCCTTTTCTCTTTGTTAATAATTGTCCGATGAATTGATTTCTAAACATTCCAGTTTGTCGGATTGGCTACCACAGATAGTCGAAACAGCTAATATCTCTCAGATGCTTGACCGTTAGATTTTTCAACGCTGGCGTAACACTTTTTTTGATGAATGCCGTATATTTTTCTAGGTTGTTTTTCAGGAATTACTATATTTGCACACGCATTCAAATACGGGTGTAGCTCAGTTGGTAGAGCACTGGTCTCCAAAACCAGGTGTCGGGCGTTCGAGTCGCTCCTCCCGTGCAAAAGAGGTTATTTCATTGGAAATAACCTCTTTTTTTTATTGACTATTATTTAGGATTGGATCAGTCCTGAAATTGCAATGTTTTTCCAGAAACGCGGAAACGTCCGAAAACCGTTGAAGTGGTTGCGGCGTCTGCCGTTCCTGTAAAGCCAGGTTGTTTACCTCCTACGAAAATGCTAAACCAACCAGGCTCTACAACACGCTGATCTTTTTTATTGATCATCGACAATTGACGTGGTTTTAAGGAAAAACGAACCGTTTTTGTTTCTCCTTTTTTCAGATGAATGCGTTGAAAACCTTCCATCTGGCGTATTGGCCGCGGTGTGGAGGCTTTTTCATCGGTCAGGTACAACTGAACAACTTCATCGCCATCCATTTTGCCGGTGTTGGTGACATCAACCGACACTTTTACAGACTCATTCATGTTTACTTTTTCAGGGAGCTGCAAATGATCGTATTTGAACGTTGAATAACTCAGTCCATATCCAAATGGGAATAGCGGCATTTGATGAAAATACCGGTAGGTACGACCTTTCATGTCATAATCTTCAAAAGGAGGCAGTTGGTGAACCGACTTGTAATAGGTCACCGGCAAGCGGCCAGCCGGATTGTAATCGCCAAACAAAACATCGGCAATCGCATTTCCTCCTTGCTCGCCGGGATATCCTGCGGTGATAATTGCCGGAATGTATTCTTCAGCCCAATTGACGGCCAAAGCACTTCCGTTGATCAACACCAACACAACAGGTTTGCCAGTTGCCGCAACGGCTTTCATTAACTCAACCTGTGTTTTCGGCAACTCCAGGTTGGTGCGGTCACCTCCTGAAAAACCATCCAAATGAATGGACATCTCCTCACCTTCCAGGCGCTCGTTCAGTCCCAATGCAAGAACAACAACATCTGCCTTTTTTGCCGTTTCAACAGCTTGTTTCAACGGATTGTCTTTTGGAACAGCCCACATCACTTTGGCTGTGGCATCCCCGTAATAGTTTTTGTACTCCACGGTGATCGGATATTTTTCACCAGCTTTCAAGTCAATTTCAAACGGCCCAAGACTGGCATGATGCGTATGTTTTCCGCCTGTCTTTTCATCGCCCACCTGAACCGTCATGTATGGTTTTCCCCAATCGCTAATGTAATAGGCACCGGTTTTCGGAGCCACTAAAAATCCTGTCCAGCGAATACTCCAATCACTGTTTTTCAAGCGTGGGTCAGGCGTGTCAATGTCCCACACAAAATCTACATTATCATCCACCTGCGTGAAAAGCGGGTCACCTTTCAATTCCTTGTTATCAAAGTACTCGGCCTTCAGTCCCTGTCTTCCACCCGCTGTTTGCAGGTAAATTGACGGAATGGGATTCATTTCCGGGACACCTTCTGCCAAATCACTACCTTGCGCATACAATACGTTTGCTTTGGGTGCTATTTTATTCTGGATCCCTTTCAGGACAGTCACCGGATCAGAAGGGATACCATTGTAATTTCCCCACAATGACTCCACATCATTGGCATTGGGCCCAATCACAGCAACCGTTTTCACGTCTTTTGAAAGCGGAAGTAAATTCTTTTCATTCTTCAACAACACGATACTTTCACGTGCAGCCTGGCGCGCCAAATGACTGTGTGCCGGACCATTATTCACATCGAATGGAATTTGAGCATAGGCCACCCGATCAGCCGGGTCGAACATGCCCAATTTAAAACGTGCTGTGAAAAGTCGTTTCACTGCTACATCAATGTCCTTTTCTGTAATCAGTCCTTTTTTAACAGCTTCGGTCAATGCTTCATAGGTTGAACCGCAGTTCAGGTCGCACCCGCGTTTAACGGCCAAAGCAGCCGCTTCGGCAGCATCAGACACTATTTTATGATTTTTCCAGATATCGCGAATAGCACCACAGTCGGAAACCACGTAACCATTGAATCCCCACTCGTCGCGCAAGATATGAAACAGGTCTGTGCTTGCACAACATGCCTGCCCACGGAAACGGTTGTAGGCCCCCATCACCGAATAAACACCGCCATCCTTCACTAACTCACGAAAGGCGGGCAGGTAAGTCTCTCGCAGATCACGGTCACTCACATTGACATCAAATGAATGGCGAAGAGGTTCCGGGCCGGAATGCACCGCGAAGTGTTTGGCGGTAGCCACTACTTTCAGGTAGTCGGAATCACCGCCTTGAAGTCCAAGGACAAACTCCGTTCCCATCTGTCCGGTCAGGTACGGGTCTTCGCCGTAAGTTTCGTGCCCGCGCCCCCACCGTGGATCTCTGAAAATATTGATATTTGGCGACCAGAAAGTCAGGCCCTGGTAGATGCCTCGCTCTCCGCGTCGAACAAACTCGTTGTGCTTGGCCCGTGCTTCATCGGAAATTACGGAGGCTACATCATGTACCAAATTCTGATCCCATGAGGCTGCGATGGTGATCGATTGTGGAAAAACTGTCGCGTAACCAGCACGAGCAACGCCGTGCAAACATTCATTCCACCAATTGTATTTGGGGATTCCCAACCGATCGACCGCTGGCGCGTCATACATTAGTTGATTGATCTTTTCCTGCAATGTCAACCGGGAAACAAGGTCATCAACTCGCTTTTCGGTAGGAAGATCAGGATTTTGAAAAGGAAAATCATATTGTGCAAAAGCTTGAAAATTCAGGCCTGCAACAATGGAAATAACTAAAAATAAGTTTCTCATTGGATATCGATTTGTCTGTTCTGTTCTGGTAGATAAATATAGAAAAGTTTTCACAAACTCTCAGACCAATTATCTCGGTTTCCCGAGGATCAACGATGCAACAATTTCAAAATGAAAAAACCACCTAACGATTAAAAAGCTATTGCCTGATCCATGCCGTCCGGGGGTTGTCATTTCCCTGATCAACAAAGTACGGTTGAAGCACCAGGGTTGTGTCTGGCATCCCGGTAAATGTAAATGTAGGCATTTCTCCTGGTGGTGAGACAAACCGTAACTGGCCCACTGGATCTGAACCGCGGTAAATCAATGAATCGTTCTCCGTTTTCGGAAAAGTCAACATCAATGAACCGTAAGATAATGCGAAAGATTTATTGGGTTTTGTTCGTGTTACAACAACCGGATTAAAACCGATGACAATA
>DATFMO010000365.1:0-5921 GCA_035266925.1 Sunxiuqinia sp.
CGCTCCTTGTCAGCCGGTAAAATACAACCGGAAATAAAGGTGATCAGGTTGCGTTTATTCTTCGCTCTGTTCCACTGAGCAATTTTGTTGTACACCTTGTCGATCGGCTTTTGCCGAACCGAGCAGGCCAACATGCCCAACAAGGTTGCTTCTTCCTCATTTTCTGTTCGTTCATACCCCATTCGTTCCAACACAGCACTGACACGCTCACTGTCGGAAATATTCATTTGGCAACCCAATGTTATTAAGTGGTACTTCATTACTCTAAATTCCAAGATTCAAATTCCAAATTCTAAAACGGCACCGATTGTCGTGCCAACTTTCCCTTGAGAATTTGTCATCCCGAACTTGTTTCGGGATCTCTATCCAACTAGGAAAGGCTTGTTTTAGCCGACAGACCCTGAAACGAGTTCAGGGTGACTTGGCAGCTTTTTACTACCACGACTCCAGCTACTAAATATCAATCGCAGTTAAAAGTAAACTTCGCAATGAATTTGATCACGATCGAACCCTTTGTCTTTTAAAACTTCAAGGGCATCAAAAATCATATTACTATTGCCGCACAGGTAGAACTGTGTCTTCTTATCAAATTTGGCCTTTTTCAAATATTTGGTCAATCGGCCGTGTACCTGTCCTGTTTTATCGCCTGATGTGCAGAGGATGTATCTTTCCGGTGCATACTCTTCCTTATCGTATGCTTCGTTACCATGACGAACACCATGAATCACCTGGTAGTCCATATCTGGATGTGTGCGAACCATGCTGCGAAATGGAGCGATTCCGGTTCCACTGGCGATGAACACGTATTTGTGATCTTCTTTTTTCTTCTCATCAACCCGGAACTTCCCAAATGGGCCATTCACTTCAACCATATCACCTGGTTTAAGGTGGCTCAATTTCGGTGAAAAGTATCCGTCTTTCACTTCTTTAACCAGTACTTCCAAATGCTCATCATTTTCACCACTGTAAATCGAATATTCACGGCTTTGATAATCGCCCTGAATTCCTAAAGAAATATGCTGCCCCGCTTTAAACTTAAAACGGCTTTTTGGTAACCTTAACGAAAAGGTCTCATCAGTTAGTCTCCTGACCTCTTTCACTTTATAAAAGGTCTCATCAATCTTTATCCCTTGCATAACTTCTGTAGACATAGCTTTGTAATTTGGCCTGCAAAGATAATCATTTTCCATAAAAAGACATGGCAATCCTGTTTTATCTTTACTGACCGATAATTCTCTTAACTTAACCGATAAAAAAGCAGTTTGTTTGAGGCAGTTACCGTAATTTTGAAAGAAAAAACCAAGCTATGAAAACCATCATCATTTACACCTCAACGCACGGCTTTACCGACCGGATAGTTCACCAATTAGCTGAGAAGTTGTCAGGGCAAATTGACTTTGCAGACCTAAAGAAAAATCCCAATCCTGATTTTTCAGATTATGAGCGGGTTCTTGTTGGGGGGTCCATCCATCTTGGCAAAATACAACGGCGTGTGCGCCATTTCTGTGAAAATAATCTCGAAGGCCTTCAGCAGAAAAAATTGGGGCTTTTCATTTGTGGCATGGCCGAAGGCAACGAAGCTAAACAGGAATTGAAAAACGCATTCCCCGAAGAATTGCATCAATTTGCCATACACGAAGCCATTTTCGGAGGCGAGTTCAATTTTGATAAGATGAATTTACTGCAAAAATTTATGGTCAGGAAAATTGCCAAAGTTGAAAAATCGGTTGAAAAAGTAGATCACGAAGCCATTGACCGCTTTGCAGAACGGATGGAAAGAACGTACGCTCCATTTTTATTGTTGGTGTAATTACAGGTTCAGGTAAAAATCACTTGTTAAATCGCGATACTCCATTGAAAATTCACCGGATGCTCCGTCACGAATCGTCAACTGCGTGGACTCAACTGGTTTTAGTTCATCAGACAGTTCAACCAGGATGCGATGGGCCTTTTTCGTTTCATCAGGAGCCACCCGGCACAAACGAACCGGGATTAAATTTAGCTGGCTGGCTAAAATAAGCAGTCGCTCTTCCTTTTCTGCCGGCAAGATCAAACTGATTTTACCATGCGTATTGAGCAAACTCTTCGATTTCACTAACAATTCCTGCATCGTCAGCGCGACCACATGACGAGCCTGTTTTCGTTTGAGATCGACAGATGTCGAACCATTTTCAAAAAAGGGTGGGTTGGAAATGATGTGATCATACCTTTTTGTCGTTTCAAAATCCTGAATCGCACAAACATGAACTGACAAGTGAGACGACCAAGGTGATTCGTCAACATTAAACTGAGCTTCAGCGGCAGCATCCGGTTCCAGCTCCACAGCCTCAATTTCAGCGTCCGATCGTTGGGCAGCCATCAATGCCAGCAAGCCAGTTCCTGTTCCGATATCGAGAATTGAACTGGCTTCGGCCAAATTCGCCCACGCCCCCAGCAACACCCCGTCAATACCGACCTTCATCGCCGAATTTTCCTGAACAACCCGGAATTTCTTAAACTGAAAATAGTTATTTCGCCCCATAAAAATGCCCTGTTTTCAAAGTAAGTAACTGTGTATTGTTTGCAAATTTAAAATAGTCTTTTTTGAATATTACGCTAGTATTAATAATTTCAAAAACTATAACAATTAATGTTGCAGACGAACGGGCGTATCGAGTATTTTTTACTTTTGCACGCGCTTAAAAATTAAAAAGGCATGAAGAAGAGAGATTTTTACATTCTTGGTTTTTTGTTCTGTCTCATTGTTTACGCGGCTTTCAACCGCAAATCAGCTATTAATACCTCGCAAGCTAACCATCAGGAACTACTGGTTCCAAAGGCACAAAGTGGCGTAGAAAGTGTAAAAGTTGATTCAATCGTAAACAGGTCTGAACAGGTAATCAAGGCCGGAGTCTAACAAACGTTTTTAATCAAACCGATTCACCTACACCCGAAAAAACCATTTGATGGAAGCCCATGCGGCACGCATCATTTTCCGATTACAATTCTTGGTCGCAAATTTATTTTTTACTGAAAAAGTAAATGAACGCATAGCCAGCAATTCCTGAGATCAGCGATCCCAGCAAAATTCCCACTTTCGCAGAATCAATGTAGACTGAACCTTCTGCAAAAGCGAGGTTCGAAATAAAAATTGACATGGTAAAACCAACACCGGCCAGCATGGCGACACCAATGATATTTTTATAGTTGATCCCTTCCGGGAACGCAGCCAACTTGAGCTTGACACCCAATATTGAAAACAGACTCACGCCGATACCTTTCCCAACAAAAAGACCGATGACAATACTACTGACCAGGGAAAAATCCAGGTTCAAATCGGCACTGAAAGCGATTCCTGCATTGGCCAACGCAAAAATGGGCATCACCAGATAAGCCACCCAGTTGTGCAGCCGGTGTTCCAAATGTTGCAAAGGCGATTGCACCAGGCTGGTCCAATCTTCCAGGTCATCCAACCGCCCGATTTGCTCATCAGAAAGGACCGGCCCTTTCCTCCCTTCTGCATATTTAAAGTTCTCCAGTATTCCAGACACTTTTTTTGAAAACACATTTTCATTGATTCGTTGTTGGATAGGAATGGTAAACGCCATTAAAACACCTGCAACTGTTGGATGAATTCCGGCTTTTAAAAACAATACCCACACCACAACACCGGCAATGGCAAAGAGGTATTTCGAATAATAGCGACGCGATGAAAGAAAAAACAGGATAACAAGCAACCCAATCGCAAAGGCGATCAACGACCATTTGATTCCGGTGCTGTAAAAAATAGCGATCACCAACACTGCACCGAGGTCGTCAACAATGGCAAATGCGGTGAGAAAAACTTTTAAGCTGATGGGCACACGTTTACCAAGCAGGTTCAGAATGGCCAGTGAGAATGCAATATCGGTCGCCATGGGAACGCCCCAGCCATCCAGTGTCTCCGGATTTTGATTCAGCAAAACAAAAAGCCCAACCGGGATGACCATGCCTCCAATTGCCGCCACAAACGGGAAAGTGGCTTTTTTCAAGGAATTGAGTTCACCGATCAACAATTCTCGCTTGATTTCCAAACCGATCAGGAAAAAGAAAACAGTCATTAGCCCATCATTCACCCAAAGAATAAGGGGTTTGTCCAACGCAAAATGCTCCGTGGTGATTCCCATTTTATAATCCCAAAGCATGTTGTACAAATACGCCAAAGGTGAATTTGCCCAGATGAGGGCAAGAATGGTGGCACTAAACAACAAGATCCCACTTAGACTTTCAATTTTTATGAATCGCTGGAAAGGTGTAATTATTTTTTCAATCATTTACAGGTGCTATTTCAGTTTCAGAATTTTGATAAAAACAAATATCCAACAAATCCCTATAAAGGTCAAGTTGAAAAAATGAATCATCGATCAATCAAATTAAAAACCACAATTCATTCATTTATAGATTCTCAAACAGGAATTGATGAAGTTGGGTTCATTCTTTTTTGCGAAGAATCAATGCCCAATCTGTTTTTGAAGATGGCGGCGCAAAATTAATTTTCACCGGATCATCTGTTGCCTGCACCTCCACCGAAGATTGCTTTTCACCTGTTTTCGTATCCATCCACAGGCACGAGTAGTTGCCCGGCTCCAACTTCAAATTAAACGCTTCACCATCTGGTGCAAAAACCAAGTACTGGTTTCCTGGTTCTGCCAGCGCATAAACCTGTAATGCAGGACAACCAGACAGCAATTCATCGTGTGGTTTCATGCGATAAAAATCAACTTCATGATTCATTACGTCGGCCAGAATACGGATGTATTTTTCCGACTTCTTGTACGGATTCTCATCATTGAACGGCAATCCATCAGGACCGCCTGCGTAAAGCTCGTATTCTTTGGCATGACCATTCCAGGTGAAACTGGCCCCTGCTGTAGCACAGGCCCATGCCGAACGCCGGAGATCTTCCTGTGTCGCTCCGGTTCGTTCGCTCCAAAAGCGTCGCCACAAGGCATTGCCTTCGGTCATATACACTGGCTTGCCTTCATAGCCTAGCAAACAGGCCATGTGATGTGTCCAGGGCTCTTTCCATAAATTGCGTTCCAGATTTTTATCCGGAGCGGCAATCTCATGGTTTTCGATAGCGGCAAAAGAATATTCGGGTAGGTTGTAATTATTCTCCCGCGGAAATTCATCTTCATAGGTACGCAGGTGGTTGAAAATATCGTATTTGGCTACCAAGCGTGCGAAGCCCAGTTCCTGATCTTCCCGATTGCCGGGTACTTCCCAAACGTAATTCCAACCAGCCAAGTTGGCAAAAGGCGCCAGTCGCGCTACCATGTATCGAACAAAGAAATCCTTCTGATCGTCGCTCAACTTCGCCCAGGCCGGGCCATCGTTTTTACTGCCATCAACGCCTAAAAACATGTGCACGCCCACATCGTTCTGGTTGAGCCACGCCATTTGCTTTTCCATGCGATGCCACACGTTCAGGCTCATCGTTTCTTCAACTTTCCCTTCTTTGTACAAGGTCAAATCAAAGGTGTCGGGCTTTGGGCCATCCAAATAATATTGATGGAAGCAACACAGCGACAACAGCCAATTGACCTGCAAATGATTGTAGCCATGATCAATCAATGGCTGATAAACATGATCCACAATCCAGTTAAAATCCTGCCCGATAGCACCATGCCCGGTTTCATAATAGGATTTCACCCACACCGGGTCGGTTCCATTGTAGGCCAACCAATGCGGATTCTTTTTGTATGGCTGAAGAATTCCTTTACCTGCATTTTTCGATACACACTCGAAAGTCCCGCTGCCTCCTTTCGTACCATCGCTCCACCAGTAAACGTATTTCCAGGTGCCGACTTCATTGGGCATGAAACGCATTTTCCACACGTCGCCATGTTGAGCATCGCCGCCTCCCTGGCCATCACCATCATAAAAGCCGCTGAAATTGATCA
>DATFMO010000366.1:0-12173 GCA_035266925.1 Sunxiuqinia sp.
TGAATTATGCTCAAACGTTTAACGATAAGCATGAAGTATCCGGAATGTTGATCATGTTAATGTCCAATTATCAATCGGGGAATGCGGGTAGTGTACAGGCTTCTTTGGAAGAGAGAAACTTGGGGGTCTCCGGGCGTTTTACTTATGCCTATGACAAACGGTTTCTCACTGAATTCAACTTTGGTTATAACGGGACTGAAAAATTTGCAGCCAACCATCGCTATGGATTCTTCCCGTCCATTGGCCTTGGCTATACCATTTCCAATGAAAAATGGTTCGAACCTTTAACTCATGTTATTAGCAACCTCAAGTTGAGGGCAACTTTCGGGCTGATTGGAAATGATAAAATCGGTAAAACAGAAGATCGATTCTTCTATTTGTCGGAGGTTAATTTAAATGACGGGAACTTTGGAGCAACATTTGGAGATGCGTTCCCCTATTACTCCAAAAATGGGGTGTCTATCTCTCGTTATGCCAATTATAACATTACCTGGGAAAAATCGCAGCAAATTAACCTGGGAATGGATTTACAGTTGTTTAACGCACTGGATTTTGTTGTTGATGCCTACAAGCAACACCGAACAAATATTTTGCAAGACCGATCTTTCATTGGATCAACTATGGGGATAACAACAATCCCACAATCGAATTACGGTGAGGTTGAAAGTAAAGGGATTGATGTGACGATTCAGTACAATAAGAGTTTTGGCAGTGGCATGTATGCTCAGTTGCGGGGTAATTTTACGTATGCGGCCAATGAGATATTGAAATATGACGAGGTGACTTACCCGGCCAATGAAGCTTATCGCTACCACAAGGGGAATTCAATCGATCAGAAATATGGGTACATTGCCGAACGTCTTTTTGTTGATGATACGGAAGTCGCTAACTCTCCGGCCCAATTTGGGGATTATAGAGGTGGAGACATCAAATACCGGGATATGAACGGGGATGGTGTGATTACTGCTGCTGACCAGGTGCCTATTGGTTTCCCAACAACGCCGGAGATTGTTTATGGTTTTGGGGGGACCTGGGGCTTCAAAAATTTTGATGTCAGTGCCTATTTTCAAGGGGTTGCCAGAACGTCAATATTTATTGATCCAACGAAGGTCTCTCCATTTGTCCTGAACCAGGCACCATTTTCAGATAATTCAAAAAAAACCGGGACACAAAGTGGATTGCTGAATGTCATCGCTCAAGATCACTGGTCGGAAGATAATCGGGACCTATATGCTTTTTGGCCCCGGTTGAGTGATTATTTTATTGCCAACAACGATGTAAATTCAACTTGGTGGATGCGCAATGGGGCTTTCCTGCGTTTGAAAAGCGTAGAATTGGGGTACAATGCTCCTGAGAGAATTACCAATAAGCTTGGGATGAGCTCTCTACGTTTGTATGTTAGTGCCCGGAACCTTTTTGCAATTAGCAGCTTCAAGCTTTGGGATCCTGAAATGGGTGGTAAAGGTTTAGGTTACCCGGTTCAATCAGTTTACGATATGGGTATTACGTTGTCATTTTAATCACAAAATCCAAAACTATGAATCAAAGATATATCAAAATAAAACAAGCATTGAGTGCCTTATCGCTGTTGATTCTGATCCTGACGGTATCTTCATGCAATGATTACCTGGATGTTGTACCGGATAACGTTTCCACGATTGATCATGCCTTCAGGCTCCGTAACGAAGCAGAGAAATATTTATTCACCTGTTACTCTTATTTGCCCAAATACGGCGAAGCAGAATATAATCCGGGATTTGTGGGAGGTGATGAAATATGGAAAGATCCGGTTCAAAACTACACCAATTGGAACGCTTTTAACATTGCACTTGGTCTCCAAAATAAAACGAATACCTATTTTAATGCCTGGGATGGCCACTACAGTGGTGGTGGTCCGTCAGATCGTTATCCCATGTTTGACGGAATTCGGCATTGCAATACATTCATTGAGAACGTCAGCGATAAAAGCAAGGTGTTGGATTTAACGGATTCCGAACGTTCCCGTTGGTTAGGAGAAGCTGAATTCCTGAAGGCATACTACCATTGGCAACTATTGCGCATGTACGGCCCTATTCCAATTGTTGATAAAAACCTTTCGATCGATGCATCGGAAGGTCAGGTAAACGTTGTTCGTATGCCTATTGATACTTGTGTCAATTATATTGTTGGATTGTTGGATGATGCAGCCACCAAGCTTCCAGGAATCATTCTGGATCGTGGAACAGAGATGGGACGAATCACTAAGCCAATTGCACTGGCCATTAAAGCAAAAGTATTACTAACTGCTGCCAGCCCATTGTTCAATGGCAATACGGACTATGCTAATTTCAAGAACAAGGAGGGGGATCCTTTCTTTAACCAGACCTATGATGCCAATAAATGGAAAAAAGCCGCTGATGCAGCGTTGGCGGCCATTCAATCGGCAGAGGCCAATGGGCACAGTTTATTTGAATTTTCGAATAAAACCTTTGACTTAACAGATACTACAAGAACCCAACTGAGTATCCGACAAGCAGTTTGCGAACAGTTTAACGAGGAAATTGTTTGGGGGCAACGGAACAGCATGGCCGGTGGGTTGCAGTTGGAATGCATGCCTCCATTAGTTGTTGGACAGGATCACCGGACTGCAGAAGCGGTTATGAGTCCACCATTGAAAATCGCTCGTCTATTTTACACGAAGAACGGGGTGCCGATTGACGAGGACAAAACATTGGACTTCAGCAATGATAAGGTTATACGTACGGCATCGCATGCGGATCGTTTTAATATCAAGGAAGGATATAAAACAGCCCGGTTAAATTTTGATCGTGAGCCTCGCTTTTATGCTGACTTATCATTTGATGGGGGAGTCTGGTATAAATACGACAGCCCTTCCAACTCTGATGAGAATACCTACACCGTACAAGCCAAATATGGTGATCCGGCCGGAAGTTCTCACGCCTTTTTCTTCAATGTAACCGGTTATTTTATTAAAAAGCTGGTGGATTGGAACATGACTTTGAGCAGTTCCGGTGCAACGTACAAATCATATCCGTGGCCGATGATCCGGTTGGCCGATGTTTACCTGATGTACGCCGAAGCAAAAAATGAAGCTGACGGGCCAAGTGATGATATCTATAGTTATCTGAACAAAATAAGGGAACGGGCAGGTCTGGAAACTATTCAGGATTCATGGACAAATTATTCGGTCGATCCGACCAAGTATCAAACGAAAGAAGGATTACGGGAAATCATTCACCAGGAAAGAGGAATTGAGCTGGCTTTTGAAGGCAGCCGTTTTTGGGACCTACGCCGCTGGAAGGAAGCAGCTGATAAATTAAACCAGCCCATCACCGGGTGGAACGTATACGGAACGGATGATGATTCTTACTATCAGGTTCGCACGGTCTTCGCCCAGGAGTTTATTTCCCCTCGAGACTATTTCTGGCCTATTCAGGAAAGTGAATTGCTCCGTAACCCCAATTTGATCCAAAACCCAGGGTGGTAAATTTAAATGCTGAAAAAATACGAATTATGAAAACATTAATAGCGCAATTAGCATGTATTTTTCTCATAACTTCTTTGGCGATGAATTCGTGTAAAGAAGATATTGGGACTACTCCGTTAGAGCACAGCACAACTAAGCCCGGCGTGGTATCGAACGTGTCGGTGGAAAACCTGAAAGGGAAAGCAGTTATTACGTATTCACTGCCCGAAGATAAGGATTTGTTGTACGTGAAAGCAATCTATACTCTGCCAACAACTGGAAAACAAGTTGAAGTAAAATCTTCCTTTTATAACAATAACCTGATGGTTGACGGTTTTTTGGATTCTCAGGATTATCAGGTGACATTGTATGCTGTCAACCGCAGCGAGATTGAATCAGATCCTGTAGAAGTCACTGTTCATCCGAAGGAATCACCCATCTGGGATGTTAGACGATCGTTGACCGTATCGGCTAATTTTGGGGGATTCAATATCTCCGCCCAAAATCCCACCCAAAGTGACGTAGTGATTGTCCTGTTGGCAAAAGATTCCATCTCCGGCGACTGGGTAATCAGCGATAACAGTGTGTACACATCAGCATCCAAAATCTTAAGCCAGATCCGGGGATTGGATACTTTGCGATACAATTATGCCCTGACCGTTCGCGATCGTTGGCAAAACTACACCGACACCCTTTACGCAACGGTGAAACCATTGTATGAAACCATTATTCCCAAGTCCGGTTACAAAGGGATTCACCTCCCGGGGGATGCACAATGGAATACCAAAACGACAATGGATGGCATGTGGGATGATAATACGTTTGATTGGCCACATGTTTACCAAACAAGAGCCGATTATACGCCAACAGAGCCTCATGTCATAACGGTCGACATTGGGGAGATCGCCAAAATTAGCCGGGTAAAAATCTGGGACTATCCAGAATATTATTCACAAGGCAGGACTTATTATACCATTGGTTGTATGAAACACTTTGAAATCTGGGGATCAGATAACCCGCCATCGGATGGTAGTTTTGACAATTGGGTGCTAATGGGAACATTTACGGAGACCAAACCCTCGGGACTACCTTACAATGAGCAGAACGATGAAGATTATAATGCGGCATATGCAGGTTTCGACTGGTCTGTTGACATTGATGCGCCACGCGTAAGGTATTTGAGAATTAAATGTCTCCAAAACTGGGGCGGTTCAACTTATTTGGCCATTGCAGAACTTCAGGTTTATGGTGATCCACGATAATTTCAACATGAAAAAGTTTAAATCCTATGAAGAAAAATAATCAAAAATATATGCTGATCTGGGTATTGGGTCTGGTCGTGCTTGCCATGACATTTTCAGGCTGTTCAAAAATGGATGACTATAAGAAATACATCGAAGGCGGTGAAATTAGTTATACCGGGAAAATTGAAGATGTTGTTGCTCATCCGGGACATAATCGTATTTTGTTAACTGGTTTGCTGACATCAGATCCGAAAATTACCTCCGTTAAGATTTATTGGAATAGCGGATTTGATAGTATCGTTCAACCTGTTCAACGTACGTTGGGAATTGATACCGTAAGCGTACTATTGGATAACATGGAGGAAAATGTCCACAGTTTCGCAATTTACACTGCTGATGATTTCGGACACCGATCTGTTCCTGTAAATAAATCTGCACGTGTTTATGGCGATCGTTACATTGCCTCTTTAATAAACCGTAATCTCAAGGATGCCCAGGCGTCCAGCGAAGGCGTGAAACTTACTTGGGGGCCGAGCGCATATCTAAAAGGGTTTATTTCAACAGAAGTTGTGTATACCAATCAAGAGGGGCAGGAAGTCACTTATGTACAAGCAGGGTCATCAAAGGTTGACACCACCTACCTGACTGACTTTAAGGTAGGCTCAGGCGTGAAATACCGATCATCCTATACGCCGGATAGTTTGAGTATTGATACATTCTATACCGTTTTCCAGAATGTAAAATTACCGGTTAATGTCACGTCTACTTACATAAAAAATGCTGGCAATCCATTCACCTATTCTTCTTGGGATGGAATCCGTTGGGGAATCCTTGCCGACTGGACTACTAATGATGCCGTCAAGAATGCCAATGGATATGGAGGATATGATAATACGGTCGAAGCCATGTCGTTCAATGCTGGTTATTATGGTGTTCCACTTGGAATCGACAATGGGAAAATCTATCAGGCTTTTGAATTGCCAGCTGGTAAGTATAGATTCAGTGTTGACATGTTGCCGACTGGAGGTGCAGATGGAACGGTGTACATGGCCGTGAACCAGGGAAGTGATTTGGTGGATTTCGACAAGGTCGATTCCGATGCCCTGAGTTATGCCGATGTGAATGCTTTGCAAGAAATGACTTTCACTCTCAGTGAACCAACGACTGTTTCTATTGGATTTGTTTGTCAGATTAATCGAATGATCAGTAGGGTCAATGAAGTACAATTGTTCAAACTACCGTAATTTAAATAAGTATTGTTTTAGGAAAGGAGAGGGGCATCTCGATTATTTGAGGAGATGCTCCTCTCTTTATTTTGTAACTGATAATTATTTTTGGATTTGTCGATTCCATCCATTACAACGAATACTGGACGTTAGACAAAAATATCCCTTACAAGTCTTAGGCGTTCTGTTTGAATTCCTTTTTTGATAGATGCTTTGTAATGTTTATAAGTTTCAGGAGAATACCTTCTGTTGAGCTTTTCATGAATACGATTAAAATAAGAGTCGAATACAACAAGAATGCGTTTGCTTTCAGAGATGTTTGGCAACTTATTTTTAATCGTTAAAAACATTGAAACCATTGCCAGTAGATTTCAGTTAATTGTAGTGAACCTGGATTTCGTTTCGAATCTTATCAAGACTGCCGTTGTTGATAACTTTAGCCGATTCATTTCTGCCACAGATTTGCTGGCCAATCGCATCCCATTTCTCCAGGAAAGTATAGAACTGTTCTCGATTGGCGTTCAAAATTAGCTTCTACACCTGTATGGTTCAACACCAAATCAAGTCAATTTGTGGTGTTTTAAATGTTGTAATAGAGAGGGGGAGCGATTTCCCGAGAACAGCTTTTGAGAAAAAATTTTGTTCTCGATAATGCTCTGGTTTTTTTGACAAAAAGAAAAAGCACCTAAAACATTAATTTTAAGCGCTTTTGATGATGTTTGTCTTTGAAGTTGTGCCCAGTAAAGGACTCGAACCTTCACGTCCAATAGGACACTAGTCCCTGAAACTAGCGCGTCTACCAATTCCGCCAACTGGGCATTAGCTTTGTTTAAAGCGTTGCAAATATAGAAAAAATTACATTGATCGTATCCATTTCATTGAAAAATACCTGTCAAAAATAAAGTGCATTGATTCTTAGTATTTTTCAAAAACACACCCTATTATTTTTTTTATTTTCGAAATCTTTTCACGTTCTCGATTCAAAGAAAAATGACACATAGAAATAGTTTGTGTTGTAAAACACTTATCGTAAAAAAATCTCAAAAGTGCATTAAAGGTAAAAAATACTTTTATAAATTTGGCCCTTATGAATGCAACCAATAGTATCTTGTCTACAACTTATGGAGAACATCCAAGGCATTATGTTGCAGTGGATTGTGTGATATTTGGGTATGACGATGGTAAACTTAAATTACTCTTATATCCCCGAAGTTTCGAGCCCTCCAAAGGAGATTGGTCGCTGCCCGGCGGCTTTGTGCAAGATAATGAATCTTCAGATCAGGCAGCTGCCCGAATTCTGGAAAAAACAACTGGACTGGAAGACGTATTTATGGAACAGGTGGCTGCATTTACTGATCCAAATCGTGAACAGACAGCCCGTGTAATTAGTTTGGCTTATTATGCGCTCGTGCGGTTAGATAAGTTTGATGAAAACCGGCTGAAAGAACACGGAGCTTCATGGTACACTCTAACTAATATGCCGGATCTGATTTTCGATCATGGTGAGATGGTAGAGAAGGCATTGGCCAAACTCCAGTATAAAGCAGGTTTTCAGTTGGTTGGTGTTGAATTGTTGCCTGAAATGTTCACGCTGACCCAATTGCGTAGACTGTATGAGGCTATTTTGCAACGAGAACTGGATCCGGGAAACTTCCGTAAGAAAATTTTGTCCCTTGGAATTTTACAAAAATCAAATAAGAAAGACTCTACAGAATCGAAAAAAGGAGCATATTTCTATACCTATCATCCTGACGATGTTCAGGAAAAGGAAATTGGTCGAATTATAAAAATCTAACAAAATTAATCGAGAAGAATATGGAAACAACAAATTTAAAGTCGTATGAAGTTTGGTTTGTAACCGGCAGTCAAAACTTGTATGGAGAAGAAACTCTGAAACAGGTTGACAAAGATTCAGAAGTTATTGCAAAAGCGCTGGATACTTCGGCAGATATTCCGGTAAAAATTGTTTTTAAACCGGTGTTGAAGACACCGGATGAAATTTATAATTGTGCGTTGGAAGCCAATAACGATCCAAAATGTATTGGACTGATAACCTGGATGCACACATTCTCTCCTTCAAAAATGTGGATTCAGGGATTGGATGTATTGAAGAAGCCATTCGCACATTTGCATACCCAGTTTAATCGCGACATTCCATGGAATGACATCGATATGGATTTTATGAACCTGAACCAATCAGCGCATGGTGGCCGCGAGTTTGGATTTATCTGTTCACGTATGCGCATCAACCGAAAAGTGATTGTTGGTCACTGGCAGGATCCTAAAGTTCAGGCCAAACTTGGTGTCTGGGCGCGTGCCGCTGTCGGTTTGCATGAATCAAAACATTTGAAAATCTGTCGTTTCGGTGACAACATGCGTCACGTGGCAGTTACTGAAGGTGACAAAGTGGAAGCACAGAAGGTACTTGGTTGGCAAATCAACGCACACGGTGTTGGTGAATTGGTGAAGAGCGTGGAGGCTGTTACAAATACAGAAGTTGATGCCTTAATGGATGTGTATGCTTCTGAATATCAATTGGAAGATAAGTCGAATGAAAATATACGTTACCAGGCGAAGATTGAGCTGGGAATGAAAAAGTTCCTGGACAAGCATGGTTACAAAGCTTTCACAACTAACTTTGAAGATTTAACCGGACTTAAACAATTACCGGGCTTAGCTTGTCAGCATTTAATGGCACAAGGCTATGGTTTCGGTGCTGAAGGTGACTGGAAACAATCTGGTTTGGTTCGTTTAATGAAAGTGATGTCGCAAGGTATGGAAGGTGGTTGCTCATTTATGGAAGATTACACTTATCATCTTGACCCAAAACAACCAGCTGTATTGAGTGCCCACATGTTGGAAATTTGCCCGTCAATTGCTGAAGGAAAAGCTAAAATTGAAGTTCATCCGCTGGGAATTGGAGGAAAAGATGCGCCGGCTCGTTTGGTATTCAATGTTCCCGAAGGTGACGGAGTCAATGCTACGTTGGTCGATATGGGCGGTCGTATGCGAATGATTGTTAATCCAGTGAAATGTATCAGTCCTGAACCACTGCCAAAACTTCCGGTAGCACGTGCATTATGGGTTCCTGAGCCAAACCTTGAAGTTGGTGCAGCAGCCTGGATTTTAGGAGGTGGAGCTCACCATACTAGTTTCAGCATGGCGTTAAATAAAGAGTATCTTGAAGATTTTGCTGAAATGCTTGGCGTGGAATTCGTTGTTATTGATAAGGACACGAAAATCTCTGAATACAAAAAAGAACTTAAGTGGAATGATTTGTATTATCATTTAGCAAAAGGATTGTAAACTCATACTTTATTACCTAACTATAAATTATTATTATGGACGCATCATTATCTGTATTTTCAGCGCTGGATTGGATTATCTTCGCGATTTATGCCGTGATTATCTTGTTCATGGGGCTTTTTATTTCGAAAGGAAAAAAAGGAGTCGATAAAACAGCACAGGATTACTTTTTGGCCGATAAGTCACTTACCTGGTGGGCTATTGGTGCATCGCTGATCGCGGCAAATATATCAGCCGAACAGTTTATCGGCATGTCCGGATCCGGCTATGCATTGGGTATCGGTATCGCTTGTTATGAGTGGATTGCCGCAGGATCAATGATCATTATTGCAAAGTACTTTATTCCTATTTTTATTGAAGAGAAAGTTTACACCATGCCGCAGTTTCTTGCTGACCGGTATTCAAAAGGTGTTAGTTCGGCCTTTGCGATTTTCTGGTTGCTGATTTATGTTTTTGTAAACTTGACATCGGTATCCTATATGGGAGCCTTGGCCATGGAGAAAATTCTGGGTGTTCCTTTGATTTATGGAATCATTGGCCTTGCTGCTTTCTCTGGAATCTATTCTATTTATGGGGGATTGAAAGCTGTTGCATGGACAGATGTGATCCAAGTCGTGTTCCTGGTTTTTGGTGGCTTGGTAACAACCTATATGGCTTTGGATGAAGTAGGAGGTGTCGATGGTGGCGCTCTTATTGGATTCGAAAAATTGTTTAATGGCGCGCGCGATCACTTCCATATGCTTAATGCAAAAGACCTGAATGCTGAAGTATTTTCAGATTTGCCTGGTTTGGGTATTGTTTTTGGTGCAATCTGGCTAACGAATTTTGGTTATTGGGGTTTTAACCAGTACATTATTCAAAAAGGATTGGCTGCGAAGTCAATCAGCCACGCAAAAAAAGGTTTGCTGTTTGGTGGTTATTTGAAATTGGTCATTCCGCTAATTGTTGTAATTCCTGGAATCGCAGCATACATGCTTACGAAGGACGCCCCTCTGGGAAAACCAGATGAGGCCTATCCGTGGTTGTTGGCTAATTATATTCCAACAGGTGTCCGTGGGTTGGCATTTGCAGCATTGACTGCGGCTATCGTATCGTCATTGGCCTCCATGATTAACTCTACATCGACAATCTTTACCGTTGATATTTATAAGACTTATTTCAACAAGAAAGCAACGGACAAACAAATGGTAAGGGTCGGTCGGATTGTGGCGTTTGTAGCCTTGCTGATCGCGGTATCCGTTGCTCCGATGTTGAACTCATTAGGTCAGGCGTTCCAATACATTCAAGAATATACCGGGTTTATTTATCCTGGTGTTTGTGTGGTGTTCTTTATGGGTTTGTTCTGGCGTCAGGCCACCAACAAAGCAGCCCTTTGGACAGCCATTGTTACGATACCTCTTGGGGTGTTGTTCAAGTTTACCATGCCTGAAGTTCCTTGGATGATGCGAATGGGCTATGTATTTATTGTTTTGGTTTTCCTTGCTACTGCAATCACATTTGCCGATAAAAAGGTTTGGGAAGTGAATACAAAACATACTGTACGCCTTGGTTATGTGCGTTCCGGGTGGATCATGATTATTATTGCAGCCGTTGCCGCCATTATTGGAGTCGTTTTCCATAAAGTTGGTGCTAATTATGGATTAGAATCCATTTATATGCTTGCAGCAGCATTTGCGTTTGTTGGAATGATATTAATTGCCAATGAAAAAATTATTGCAGCGGATAAGAAAGCATTTGAAAACGATCCCGAATTATTTAAAACCGATAAGTACTTCAATATGGGGGCTGTTGGTATAGTGGTGATCTTATTCTTGCTTTATTTCTTCTTCTGGTAATAATAAAAATAATAGAAATGTTAGAAGAATTAAAAGAACAGGTTTGTCAAGCCAATTTAGACTTGGTGAAATACGGCTTAGTTGTTTTCACCTGGGGAAATGTAAGCGGTATTGACCGGGAAAAAGGATTAGTAGTGATCAAGCCCAGTGGTGTTTCGTACGACGGTATGAAGCCCGCTGATATGGTGGTGCTTGATCTCGATGGAAATATCGTAGAAGGCAATTACAAGCCTTCTTCGGATACTCCAACGCACATCGTGTTGTACAAAAACTTCAAAAATATTGGTGGAATTGTACATACACATTCCGAATGGGCAACTTCGTGGGCCCAGGCAGGAAAGGGTATTCCCAATGTGGGAACAACGCAAGCCGATTATTTTTATGGTGAAGTTCCATGTACCCGTAAAATGACGGATACGGAAATCAAAGGCGAGTATGAACTGGAAACCGGGAATGTGATTGTGGAACGTTTTAAAGGGCTGAATCCTGATTTTGTTCCAGGCATATTGGTCAATAATCACGCTCCATTTGCATGGGGAACCAATCCGGAGAATGCCGTTCACAATGCAGTCGTGTTGGAGGAAGTGGCAAAAATGACGTTCCGTTCGTTTGTGCTGAATCCAAATACTGAAATGTCGCAAACATTGTTGGATAAACACTTTTTGCGGAAGCATGGCAAAGATGCCTATTACGGACAATAAAAATAAACCAAATAAAAATGGAACAAGCAAAATATACAATCGGACTAGACTATGGCTCAGATTCTGTTCGGTCACTAATCGTCAATGTTGAAACGGGCGAAGAAGTGGCGAGTGTGGTCTTTGAATATCCACGCTGGAAACAGGGATTGTTTTGTGATCCGGCCAAAAATCAATTTCGTCAACATCCGAAAGATTACCTGGAAGGACTGGAGTATACCATTGTTGAAGCATTGAAGCAGGCGCCTGCTGGTGTTGCTGAAAATGTGGTGGGTATTTCGGTTGACACTACTGGATCGACACCAGTTGCAGTGGATGAAAAAGGAACACCGCTTTCGTTGACACCGGGATTTGAGGAAAATCCAAATGCCATGTTTGTGCTTTGGAAAGACCACACA